>NZ_JBPYDC010000002.1:0-193038 GCF_051847575.1 Psychrobacter sp. 1U2 | reverse complement strand
AGGTAAGTTTCCTAAAGCGGTAGGAATCTCGGCACTTCCTGTATAAGACTTGAAATCATTATCAAGGTCAGTGTCATCATCACTTGAAGTAGTCACTGTAACTGCAGGAAGAACTTCATCTGAAGCTGTATCAGCTCTTGCTTCTACTGAATCGTCAGTAACTGCAAAATCACGTGTCGTTGTGTTGAATACTCCAAGAGGTCCAGCAACAATGTTTAATGACTGAACGCCACTCTGATCTACTTCAGGTTCATTAGGCTCACCTGGCTCTGGCTCAGGAGTAGGCTCTGGAGTAGGTTCAGGAGTAGGCTCTGGCTCAGGAGTAGGCTCGGGAGCTGGAATGGTTGGACTGCTACCATCGAAAATATCATCTAGAGTATAAGAATCGCTACCACTACTTCCGCAAGCTGCCAAGATCACAGAAGTCAGGATTACGACGCTCGCTTTTAGTGGGGTTTTTAATTTAGGTGCTGTAGAATCAGCTGAGATTGAATGACGGTTAGGTAACATTCGTATTCCTCCATGGATTATAATGAGATATTCCTTTCATATTCAACGCCTTAGGTAGCAATTGAACAACTTTTATAGATAACCAAAATCCACATAGTAAGTCAAGAGTTAATTATTTAACCTTTACGAGATACGATAATACTTAACCGTAAAAGTAATACTAAACTGAATAACTATGCTTTATTAATATCTACATTTTACTTAAACTATTTTCGCTTACTATAAAGCTCATCTATCACCGCTTGATAAGCTTTATAGAGCGTCTATTAAATAGAAATTAGCTTACTGGCTCTGGTAAGACAGTTTTACGCCAGCAATATAACCATCATTATCATCGGCTTTACTGACGATACTACCGTTAGGTAATTGTCCAGTGGCATCACCAAACTTGAGGTATTTACCACCAACTGAGACCGCCCATTCAGGAGTAACGTTATACTTAACACCGCCGCCGACGCTATAGAACCCTTCAATGGTACCTAGTGAGCTGACCGGATCGCCCGCACCTGAGTCATAACCGACCGTTACGGTACCAGCTAATTTTTCATTGAAGCGCTTGGCTAGGCCTACATCGACTTTCCACTGGTCTTTATCATAAGACAATAATGGCAAACCCTCTTCTACTGATGCTTTTGAGTAAGCATTGTAGAAAGGCGGTACAATCTTGAAGTCGCTCCAAGGTACCCAGCGTACATCTACCGTACCTAGTAGCTGATACTCTTGGCTCAGTCCAGTTTCGAAGTTTAGGTTTACAGATTCAGGAGTAGTAACCGTGGCTCTAGTGGTCGCGTACTCACCAATGGACTGGCCTAGATCAGAGTTTGGATCAATACCAAGCTGGCCCAAAGCAGTATTTTTCAATCCTGTACCTAGTAATGGAATTCTCTCGCCTATCTCAGTTTCATGATCAATCTCTGAGCGATAAGTCAAGTTAGCTTTTAGAGCAATTTCAGGGATGCTGTACCCTACCCCTGCAACCCAGCCATAGTCGGTATCACTATTGACATTGGCATCATAACCGGTCAAAGGACCATAGGCTTTACCGCGCAGATGCACTTCAGCTTTCGCTTTTTGCATCACGGGACCACCATAGACTTGAAAACCATTAGACTTAAAGCCTAATAAACCCGTCCACGACTCAGTATGAACGCTAACGTTAGTATTCTTATCGTAGTCAGGATCGTTTACAGATGGATTCAGCGCTGATTGCGGTAGCACAACTGGAGTGCCGTCAGGTCCTCTTGTGACAAAGTTGTTGTCACCTGGTCGTGATACAAAGTTATGATCGCCTTTATATTCAACTTCTGCACCAAATGGCTCATCGTAGAAAACACCAATACTAAAGTTTTCGTTAATATCCGTTTTGACACCATAACGGGCGAAAGTATACGCGTCATCAGTAGCATCACCAGTGTCATTGCCTTTTACATAACCAGATTCATCTTCAGTTATACCAAAATCGGTTCCAGCGTTGTCATGCGCTGATACATCAGTATCGATATAAGCATAATCAATCTCAGCGTAAGTACCCGGATTAAAGAAACCTTTGATATCTTGACCGGAGCGATCAAGGCCAGCTGCTTGAGTGAATGAGGCAGCAGAGAGAGTGATAAGCGCTAAAGTGAGCTTAGAGATAGGGAATTGTTGCGACACGTGACATCCTCCATGAATAATATTATCGATCGGTAGTGTTATCCACCTGACCTCTACTTGCAATCCTTTGCCAAACGATGAAAACCATCGCTCGCAAGATTTGGTTTTACTATGTTATCAGATTTTTTAGACATCACAGTAGTGTAAGTCAAGGTAACTGATTTTGATATCATAGTGAATTTTTGGAGTTATAGCAAACCTCTTTACCGCCCCTTATTAAAGCCAAATTTTTTGTTCTTGTGCAGGATATTTGGTTTTATAGATATAATAATGATTAATCAAATCAAGGCCTAGCAAGCTAACAATAGCCGACATATATCTTCATATATTTTCTTTTAGATAAATTTTTCGATTGACTAGCGTTATATATGACTAGTAGGTTCACAATTATTTTAGTCATTGTAATTTAAAAAAAGCGACTTTTTAAAGTCGCTTTTTTTAAATTACACTATTATGTCGATTATCTCATACTCTATTATTTATCTTGATAGGAGAGCTTGACGCCTACGATATAACCATCGTTATCTTGGAAATCGGCAGCGATCTTTCCAGTCGGTAACGCACCTTTCGCATCACCGAACCATAAGTATTTGCCACCGGCAGATACTGCCCAATTCTCAGTGACATTATATTTTGCGCCAAGTCCAGCACTATAATAGCCCTCGATAGGACCTAGAGACGTAGTTGGATCACCTGCACCGCTATCCCAGCCTACCGTACCGCTTACTGCTAATGCAGGCGCTAAACGCTTCGCCACACCTACTTCTACTTGATATTGATCATCATCATAATTAACTAAAGCCAAGCCGCCAGGGAACCTTCCTTTAGTCGCATCTGTATATAGAGACGGTACGATTTTAAAATCGCTCCAGGGCACCCAACGTGCTTTAGCAGTGACAAGCGTAGTGGGGTTAATACCCGTCTGGAAATCAAAGTTAATCGATTTTGGCGTTGTGGTTTCGATATTACTACTTCTAGCATTCGGTAAAGCTCCACCACTGATAGTAGGTGCCAATGGATAGCTCTCAAATGTTTGTGAAGTATGCTCAATCTCAGAGCGATAAGTTAAAGCGGCTTTTAGGGCGATCTCAGGTTTGCTATAGGCGATACCGGCGATATAACCATAGTCAGTATCAGGACTAGTGTTAGAAGTATAACCAGTAGCTGGACCATAAGCCGTGCCCCGAAGCCGAGTTTGTGCTTCGATACGCTGAGCGACTGGGCCGCCATAGATTTGAAAGTTCTTTTCTGGACCCAGTTTCATGCCCAAAATAGCCGTCAAACTATTACTGCGGACTTCAACCTTAGTAGTCTCGCCAGCAGTAGCGGCTTCGGCATTTGCTATACCTAACCCTAATCCTATCCCCTGCAACTGAGCAGTTAGCTCTTCTCGCTGCGCTTCTGGTAAATTAGGATTGGCAAGCGCAGTTTGGATATCGCCTGCAGCCTGCTGGGCTGTAGCTACATCAGGCACGCCAGTAATCCCAGCAACAGTAGCATCAGGATCATTTCCTGCTACAAAGTTGCTTTGGGTATATTCAGCAGAGGCGCCAAAAGGCTCATCGTATAATACACCAATACTAAAGGTATCATTAATATCGGCTTTTACTCCGTAACGAAAGAAATCATAACTCTCAGCGATATCCCCGGTTTTATCACCGCGTATGTAGTTGTTACTAAGAGGGTTGCCATTCGCGCTATCGTAGCCGCTAACATCAGCGTCGATATAAGTATAAACGGCCTCCGCGTAAGTCCCATCTTGGAAAAAAGCAGTAACGTCTTGACCCGAGCGATCAAGACCAGCAGCGCTAGCTATACTAGCTGCAGAGAAAGCAGCGACAGCTACCGCAAGGGTTTTTAAGTGAAAGGTAGGGCGCATTTTGTATCTCCAAACATCCTCGTTGTTAAACCGTCAGCATAGTCAATTTGTTACTAAATATGTCAACGATGTCCTAATTAAATAGTAATGGCTTTTTCACTTTAAAACAACAATTAAATACTTTATTTATTTTCCTTTATCTGTGTAAGTTATACTGAACTAATGTCAATCTAATTATCGAGTAGTTTGCTTTGCGCTACTCCATAAAAAAGCGACCCCTAAGGATCGCTTGTTATTATCACTCAATTTTATGACTTACTTTAATAAGCCTGCTCCAGATCGCTATTGCGCTGCTTGATAAGACAATTTAACGCCCAATACGTAACCATCATTATCTTCAAAGTTAGCGACTACTTTTCGAGTAGGTAGCTGACCTTTGGCATCGCCGAACCATAAGTATTTACCACCAGCAGATACCGCCCAGTTTTCGGTGACGTTATATTTTGCACCAAGACCTGCACTATAGTAGCCTTCGATTGGACCTAGTGACGTCACTGGGTTACCCGCGCCGCTATCCCAACCAATATTACCAGAAACGGCCAATGCTGGCGTTAAGCGTTTGGCTAAGCCAAGCTCTACTTGCCATTGATCGTCATCATAGCTGACCAAAGCCAAACCTTTATCGTCTTCGGTAGCACGCTTGCTGACTTCATTATATAAAGGCGGCACAATAGCAAAATCGCCCCAAGGTACCCAGCGTACTTTTGCAGTGGCTAGTGTGGTGGGATTGATACCCGTTTGGAAATCGAAGTTTACTGATTTTGGGGTAGTAATCTCAATAGTGCCACCTTGACTAGGATCACCACCTAAAGCGGCTACAATCGGATATTGCTCATCGATATTGGTATTATGCTCAATCTCAGAACGATAGGTCAATGCCGCCTTTAAAGCAATCTCAGGCTTGCTATAAGAGACACCAGCGAGCCAACCAAAGTCTTGGTCAGAGCTGATATGAGCGGTGTAACCAGTTGCAGGACCGTATCCAACGCCTCGTAGTGCTACATCGGCTTGTACTTGCTGGGCAACTGGGCCACCATAGATTTGGAACTCTTTATTGGTGCCTAATTTTGCGCCAAGAATACCAGTAACGTTTTCGGTGCGTACTTCTACATTAGTGCCTTCACCAGTAGTCGCTTTTTCTGCTTGTGCTGAAGCTACTGCCGCTCCTAACGATTCTGCTTGACCTTTTAGCTCTAAAGCTTTGTCTTGGGCAGCTTTTGCTTGCTTAGCAAATTCTGCTGCAGCTTGTGGCGAGGTTGCATTTTGGGCTTGCTGGGCGAGCTGGGCAGCGGCTTGACCTGCTTGCGTAGCACCTTGTGAAAGCTGGCCTATTTTGTTGCCAGCATCTACTAAACCAGTAGCATTACCGTTTGAGATGGCATTAATAGCGTCATCTAGGTTGCCTTGAGCGACAAAATTATTATCACCAGTGTAATCAGCAGCAGCGCCGAATGGCTCGTCATATAAAATACCAACGCTGAAAGTATCATTGATATCGGCTTTTACGCCATAACGAAAGAAGTCGTAAGACTCAGCGATATCGCCTATCTTATTGCCCTTGGTGTAAGCCTTATCATCTGCCCCTATATAAGCGTTGTCATGTCCGGTGACATCGGCATCGATATAGGTATAGACCGCTTCGGCATACAAGCCGTCTTGTAAGAACGCGGTGATATCTTGACCAGAACGATCAAGGCCTGCAGCGCTAGCAGCGCTAGCCACTGAAAAAGTAGCAATCGCTACGCTAAGAGCTTTTAAACAAAAAGTGCTACGCATTGAATCTCTCCAAACATCCTAACTGTTTTATTTTCTTACTCAATAAGCCTAAAGGGATTAAACATTAATGAGTAAGTGGGATTGAAGGCAAGATACTAATGGCTTTTGCACATGATGACAACCATAAAAAATAATTATTTAATTACTATGCCGTCACAATATAGTCACAACTTTACATTTAATAAAACTCATATAATCGCGTTTGCACTTCGACTCTGACTATCCTGGCGGTTATGCACGCAGATTGCTACTTGGCAGAATGACACTTGTTTTAATAGTGTGGAGGCTTATCCGCTAAGACATCAAAAGGCGCGATGCCGTCGCTTTCGTTTTGACTCTGTACTTGGTTGTAGATAAGCTGCAACTGTCGTTGTAGCGTTTGGATATCTTTATCTTGACGGGTAATCACTTGGTCCAATCGCTCTACGGTGAGTTCAAGATGCGCCATACTCATTTGTAGCTCAATCATCTCATCTTTTAGTTCAGCCTGTGTCGGCGAGTCGTTTTCTGTAGCCTCTGATGGCTGGCGCAAATATAGTGGCATGATAACTATCCTATCCATTGAAGGTTAATAATTTAGTAATAAGGTTCCCGCGATAAAAAAGCGTTACAGCCACTAAAGTCATCTAGGGTCATGTTATACTGATGACAATTTAGCGTGGCTCGTATTTAACCGCTTAGCTAAGCCCTATTTTATCACCTATTCTCCTCTACTATATATAAGCTTAAGACAATCTATGGCACTGATACATCTAAAAAATATCCACCTCGCGTTTGGCGTAGCGCCTATCCTTGACGGCGTCGATTTTAGCATTGAGGCAGGCGAACGCGTCTGTTTGATCGGTCGTAATGGCGAAGGTAAATCCACTTTATTCAAGCTCATCAATGGCTCTATGCAGCCTGATAGCGGTGAAGTCATTATCAACAGCAGCGTACGTGTTGCTATGCTTGAGCAGGATGTTCCTGAAACTTCCGGACGTATACTAGACATCGTCATGGGCGGCAGTCGGCAAACGGCTGATCTGCTAATGGCCTATAATCAGCAAACCGATTTGTGCGCTGAGGGTGATATGGATGCTTGCGAGCGTATGGCGACTTTGCAACACGATATCGATGCGGTACATGGCTGGGATTTAGAGCGTGAAGCGACGCGGCTGATTACCACTATGGGGCTTGATCCGGCCGATGATTTGTCCTCGCTATCTGGTGGTCGTAAGCGCCGGGTGCTACTGGCAAGAGCCTTAGTCACTAAGCCTGACGTATTATTGCTTGATGAGCCGACCAACCATTTGGATGTCGATAGTATCGAGTGGCTGGAGCGCTTCTTGTTAGATTGGCAAGGTCTGACGCTGCTATTTGTCACTCACGATAGAGCATTTGTCAACAAGCTGGCGACACGCATCGTCGAATTAGATCGTGGTCTGTTGACCAGCTATGATGTCACCCAAGGCGCAAAAGGCTACGCGCGCTATCAGGAACTAAAAGAGCAGCAATTACTCGCTGAAGAAAAAAACAATGCCAACTTCGATAAAAAATTAGCGCAAGAGGAAGTGTGGATTCGCCAAGGGATCAAAGCCCGCCGTACGCGTAACGAAGGCCGAGTGCGAGATCTAAAAGCCTTAAGAGAAGAGCGTAGCCAGCGCCGCGAGCAAGTCGGTAACGTCAATATCACTATGGATGCAGGCGAGAAAAGCGGTAAATTAGTCTGCAAAGTCAAAAACCTACATCTTGAGTACGATGGCAATGTGCTAGTGGATAACTTTAGCACTACGATTATGCGCGGCGACAAGATAGGTATCGTCGGTCCTAACGGCGCTGGCAAAACCACTCTTATCAAAGCCCTACTCGATATGTCTGACGATGAAGTCACCAAGACTGGCACTGTGGAGCTAGGGACGAATCTACAAATCGCCTTTTTCGATCAACTGCGTGATCAGCTTGATCTAGAAGCTAGCGTTGCCCAAAACGTCTCTGAAGGCTCAGACTTCATCGAAGTTGGCGGTCGTAAGACGCACATCATGAGCTATTTGCAAGACTTCTTATTTGCGCCAGAGCGTGCGCGTACCCCTGTCAAAGCCTTGTCTGGTGGCGAGCGTAACCGTGTATTGTTAGCCAAGCAGCTGTTAAAGCCGGCTAATATTTTAGTGCTCGATGAGCCAACTAATGATTTGGACATGGCGACCCTCGAATTATTAGAAGAGTCAGTCAGTAGCTTCAATGGTACGATACTACTCATCAGCCATGATCGCTCGTTTATGGATAATGTAGTCACTTCTACTTGGGTATTCGATACCGATGAAGAGGGTAATGGCGTAGTCGATGAATATGTCGGCGGCTATCAAGAGTACTTAATTCAAAAGAATCGGGCGCAAGCAGCTAAGACACCGAGCAGTGCGAGCACTTCTAAAGCCAACCAAAAACCAGCAGCGCCAGCTAAGCCTAACAAAGCGCAAAAAAAACTCAGCTTCAATGAACAGCGCGAGCTTGACTCGCTACCAAAAGAAATCACTAAGCTAGAGGCAGAGCAAGCTCAGCTACAAGACAAACTAGCTGATGGATCTTGGTTTAATGAAGATTTTGATGCAGCGACAGTGGCCAGTGAGCGCTTAGCGGTCATTGAGGAAGAGATGATGACTAAGCTTGAGCGCTGGGAAGCGCTTGAGAATGATTAATTATAAAAGTCAGGCATTCTCTTAGTATCTTTCATACTCTCATTGCCTCATTTTCTCATCGCAGCTGACATGTATGAGAGGTTAAGCAGAATCGGTTACGTAAAGGTGCTGAAAGTTAGTGAACATTGGGCTGATTTCAAGTATCATCGCTTATAAATAAATACCCTTATCATTTATAAGGTAATCTTGTCACTCAAAAGTCGATATTTATTGCTATAAAACAGAGCAGTCTTTGAGCCTTCATTAGTGATCATAGATATTTTTCAATAGTGATTATAAATGCTATATAAATATTATAATGACGTCTATCGTTCAGTCGATGCAAATTTGATGCTGATTATTTTGATAATGACTTAAGAAGTTCAACAGCGTAAAGCTAATAATAATGCCCGCAAAGGTCGCGTTATTTTTGGCGTACCAATTTATTTTTTAACCAAAATAGCTTAGAATAGTAACAATTAGCAAAATTAGGCATAGCTGATGTGGCTTGTCTCTTTATATTGTCAATATAGTATGAACCAATACTAGATGTTTTATATTTCTAAGTCACAAACCCAGTGTGGGATAATCCCATTTCATTCACCTGGAGGAAGTATTAATGAGCCAAGCCGAAGGCGTTAATGTACAACGCCGTAGAGTTTTGATTGCTTCAACTGCCGTAATTGGTGCAGCTGGAGTAGCGGCGGTAGCCACCCCTTTTGTTCGCTCTTGGACGCCAAGTGCCAAAGCTGAAGCTGCGGGCGCGGCAGTTACCCAAGATATCGGTTCTATTGAAGAAGGACAAATGATTGTCGTAAAGTATCGCGGCAAACCTATCTATGTCGTCAAACGTACTGAAGATATGGTGAATACTTTAGAGCCTGTTGAGCCCTTACTAGCTGATCCCGACTCAAGCGCATCGCTACAACCTGAATATGCCAAGAACCAAACTCGTTCTATCGAGCCAGGTTTATTAGTGGTTGAAGGCGTTTGTACTCATTTGGGCTGTGCCCCAAACTATCGCCCTGAAGTTGGCGCAGCTGACTTAGGCGGTAATGACTGGTACGGCGGTTTTTTCTGCCCTTGCCATGGTTCCAAATATGACTTAGCAGGTCGCGTTTATAGCGGCGTACCGGCACCAACGAATTTACCCATCCCAGAGTATAGTATGGATGGTACCATCTTGACAGTTGGGGAGGCTTAATATGAGTATGGGTAAAAAATTAATGCATTGGGTGGATTCGCGTTTCCCAGCGACTGAAACCTATGAATACCATATGTCCAAATACTATGCACCAAAAAACTTCAATTTTTGGTATTTTTTTGGTGTGTTGTCGATGGTGGTATTGGTTAACCAATTAGTGACTGGTATCTGGCTGACCATGATGTATAACCCGAGTGCTGAAGGCGCGTTTGCCTCGGTTGAATATATTATGCGTGACGTCAAAGGCGGTTGGCTCATCCGTTATATGCACTCCACAGGCGCATCTGCGTTCTTCGTTGTCGTCTATTTGCATATGTTTAGAGCCTTGTTGTACGGCTCATACCAAAAGCCACGCGAGCTACTATGGCTGATCGGTATGGGTATCTACTTAGCCTTGATGGCAGAAGGATTCTTCGGGTATCTATTGCCTTGGGGTAATATGTCATTCTGGGGTGCTCAGGTCATTTTGAACTTACCTGCAGCGTTGCCGGTCATCGGTGATGGTCTTGCTGAGTGGGTACGTGGTGATTACATTATCTCAGGTATTACGCTTAACCGCTTCTTTGCGCTACACGTTGTGGCTATTCCGCTAGTCTTAGTTGGTTTAGTATTTATGCATATCGTAGCTTTACATCACGTCGGTTCAAACAACCCTGATGGTATCGATATTAAGAAGCTTAAAGATAAAAATGGCGTACCGTTAGATGGTATCGAATTCCATCCGTACTACACCGTGCATGACATGATTGGCATTGTTGTCTTCTTTATTCTGTTCTTTGCAGTGGTGTTCTTCTTCCCAGAGGGCGGTGGTTATTTCTTAGAGCCACCTAACTTTGAGGCGGCAAACTCCTTGAAGACACCTGAGCACATTGCGCCAGTATGGTACTACACGCCTTTCTACGCTATCTTGCGCGCGGTGCCAAATAAGCTTGGCGGGGTTATCGCTATGGGCGGTGCCATCGCAGTGCTATTCTTGATCCCTTGGCTCGATAGATCGCCAGTACGCTCTATTCGTTATAAAGGTATCTTATCGAAGATTGCATTGACTATATTTGCTATTAGCTTTGTAGTATTGGGTTATTTAGGTGCAACACCGGCCACCCCTACTGCAACTATCATGGCGCGTGTTTTCACTATCTTGTATTTCTTATTCTTCTTACTAATGCCGTTTTACACTGCTATTGAGACGTGTAAACAGCCACCAGAACGCGTTACCGGAGGTCACTAATGAGAACCCTAACAAAATCATTAACTGGTTTGGGCTTAGGTGCAGTATTGACCTTGACTGCTAGCACCGCTATGGCAGCAGGTGGCGGTGGCTGCGGTACCTTCGTTAATGCTGAAGGCGTAGAAGAGCATTTGGCTTGTAGCGACGCTCCTGTAGATTTTACTAACAAGGGCTCGCTACAAAACGGCGCAAAAATGTTTATGAACTACTGTGCTGGGTGTCACTCAGCGAAATATGTTCGCCATTCGCGTATCGCCAAAGACCTTGAGATTCCACCTGAGCTAGTCGAGAAGTATCTGATGGTGACCACCGATCAAATCGGTGATCATATTGATGCTGAGATTGATCCAGAGCTACAAGCATCTTGGTTCGGTGCGGCGCCTCCTGATCTATCGCTAGTCAACCGTTTACGCGGTGATGATTGGGTCTATACGTACCTGTTATCTTTTTATGAAGATCCAAGCCGTCCTTGGGGCGCTAACAACTTAGTATTGGCTAATGCCGCTATGCCTCACGTCTTGCATAATCTGCAAGAAAGCGTAAGCCAAGAAGAGTTTGAGTCTGAAGTAGGCGACTTAGTCAACTTTATGGCTTGGATGGGTGAGCCGGTTCGCCATGATCGCCGTGTCATCGGTGCCTTTGTGATTCTTTTCTTATTAGTCCTACTCATTCCAGTCTACTTACTCAACAAAGAGTTCTGGAAAGACGTTAAATAGTTCTAACTTGTAGGCTATTTTTAACAAAGAAAGCATTACTTCGGTAGTGCTTTTTTTGTGCAGCATATAGCTTGGGCTTCAGTATTAAACATCTCAACCACTAAAAAGCACCCTAAACCTATTCAACTAATAAATTGTATATAACTGCTTGGAATAGGCTAGCATTTACGCTTACTGCCTTGATTAACAAGGTGAGTTTGTTTACGATGACAGCCTTAATAATGAATATTAGGCTGCCATGATTGATGCGAATGACATTCCCAGTAGTCAGCTGATTTTGTATGCTGATGATGGCTACGATAGCCATGTCGTGCGCTTGTTGCTGGAAGAAAAAAAGCTAGAGTATTACCTATCGCGCCTGCATTCTGAGCGCCCTGAAGACTTAACTGAGCTAAACCCTTATCATACTTTGCCAGTACTACAGCAGCGTGAGATTGCGCTATATGAGATCAACGTTATCTTTGAGTATCTAGAAGAGCGTTATCATGCTAATAAACTACTCCCTGAGACCCCGCAAGAGCGGGCGCAGTTTCGACAATTGGCTTGGCGTATCCAACACGATTGGTTAGTCTTAGGTAAGCGTCTGCTAATGCATCCTGACAGCTTCAATAAAGCACAGGCAGCTTTGGCTAAGAAGCAATTAGCCGACTCGCTAATCACCTTAGCGCCCCTATTCGCTCATAAGCCTTACTTTATGGCGGATAGTTTTGGCTGGTGCGATGTCTTATTAGCGCCGCTGTTATGGCGATTAGAGGAGATGCAAATCGAGCTACCACGCGCTATCAGTCGCCCGTTATTGGATTATCAAGAGCGGCTGTTTGAGCGTAAAAGCTTTCAGGCCAGCGTCCGTTGAACTATTGCAGTACTTTTATAACTTGAAAATACTTGTTAATATTATTTTGTAAAATATCAGTAGAGGAATAAAAAATGAGTGATAATCCCATCGCTATTACCCCAACGCGCCCTTATATGATACGTGCTATCTACCAGTGGATAGAAGATAATGCGCTAACCCCTTACTTAATGGTCGATGCAACGGCTGAAAATGTACAGATTCCAACAGAACATGTGCAAGATGGACGTATTGTCCTCAATATTGCCAGTCGTGCCACCGGTAATATGAGTATGGAGAATGACTATATTCATTTTAGTGCGCGTTTTGGCGGGGTATCGCAAGAGATTTGGGTACCTTTGCAAGCAGTACTTGGTATCTATGCTAAAGAAAACTCGCAAGGGATGTTTTTTGACCCCAACGAGTACGATAACTATGAACCTGAAGAAGAGGCTAATGCAGTATCGAATAAACCCAAAGCCGCCGCTCCTAGACCCAAACGCGATAATAAAGCAGGCTTAAAGGTACTGAAATAATCGGTATAACATAAAGCATTATAATGATAAAAAAACGGAGCCTATCTATAAGGCTCCGTTTTTTTATCTCAGCATTCGTTTTACTTAATACTAAGTCCTAGGCAAGGTCACTCCGCGCTGACCTTGATATTTACCGCCGCGATCTTTGTAACTGGTCTCGCAGACATCATCAGCATCGCTTTGGAAGAACAGCATTTGCGCGACCCCTTCGCCCGCATAAATACGCGCTGGCAAATTGGTGGTATTACTGAATTCTAAAGTCACATGCCCTTCCCACTCAGGTTCTAGCGGCGTGACATTGACGATGATACCGCAGCGTGCGTAGGTCGATTTTCCTAAGCAAATCGTCAGCACATCACGAGGAATACGGAAGTACTCCACAGTACGTGCTAGCGCAAAAGAGTTGGGCGGAATGATACATTCATCGCCAACGATATCGATAAAGCTTTTTTCATCGAAGTTTTTAGGATCGACGACGACTGAATGTACGTTAGTAAATACTTTGAACTCAGGGGCACAGCGTACGTCGTAACCGTAGCTCGACGTACCATAGCTGATGAGGCGCTCGCCTTCGTCATTGAAGCGCACTTGACCGGCTTCAAAAGGTTCAATCATCTGCTGGTTTTCAGCCATTTCACGTATCCAGCGGTCGGATTTGATAGACATTTTTATCCTTAACAGTGTTTATAGTGTTCATGATAGATATTTCGGTAGCGATGATTATACGCAGTTGAGGCGTCAATTTATAGGCTTTACACTAGATAAAAGTATCCTCTCTACATCCGGCTTTAGCCAATTATTACCATTTAGCAAAATGATCTTCTGCAAGCCCTATAATCTGATCAAGCTTAATGACCTCTTCACCAATACGTATCTCACCGCTATACTCCCCAAGCCACTGCTCAAATATACTAGCCACAACACCATAGCTATCTGTTTTTTTATAAACTTTTTTGGGCGTAAATATTAAATCAATATCAATATTACTCCAGCCTAAGTTTTGATGATAAATGTGCCAAGTGTTTACAGACGAATCCTCATTATCTCTACGCTCAAATAACACGGGTGGTAGATAAAAAATCTCGCCATCAAGCCAGCAGGCATTTTCGCTCATACCTGTTTCGTTGACACCCATAGACAGATTCAGTAAAAGATGCAGACCATCTGGGAGGTAGCTATTGATACACGTCCAAAACCAATTGGTTTCATGGCGCATATAGCCAAGTGTCCAATCTAGATTGGCTCTTGTTGTCTTAGTCAATTCAATGGTTTGCGCTTGACTATCAGCCGTCATCTTTGTACCGGCTTTGATAGTTATCTCACCGTTTGGGGCAGTCAGCGGCTCTTTTTGGGTAAACGTCCAACCGCGTCTACCCGTCGGCGTACATATCGCTAATGGACTGTTTTGTCGTTGCAGACTAGCATTGAGTGCTAAATATTGACTGTCAAGCGTGACCTTGATGTGACTGGCTGCAAAGTCTAATGTCAACTTGAGCTTGGCGTGACTAAATACCATCTTTCCTTGATGATGATCGCCAGTGAATGCGGAATGCCGCATGACTGGCTGCAACGCTTCACCAACCTCTAGCTGCTTAGTCTGTTCATTATAAATATAAACAAAGGCACTAGTGGCAATCTTAATCGTCGCCAATGCAAAACAGACTCTAAAAGGCGGCTCAATGATTTGAATAAAGCAAAACTGATTGGCCTTAAGATCTTTGCGCCAGTTCGATAGTGGTTTTTGCGAGATTAGCGGGCTATGATAATCTAGATAGTTGATTTGCTTCACTTGTGAGAACACACCAAATTGCGGTTGTCCGTTTTGGATAAGTTGGTCAAGCTGAGCGAGCCTAGAATAGGCGGTTGAATGTTGCAAGTGTTGTTGGTTACGTTTTTGACTCATTAGCTGGCATCCTAGCCAAAGGTTATTGAGAGAATAGCTGTCCTTGATAGCTAACTGCGGTACTTATCACTGCTCTTTTTGACTGCCTTGATGCCGCCCAAATGGCTTCTCTAATAGCTTTAACCTCTATCGCAGTTAGTCCATCGGCCAGCTCCTCGGTGACATTTGCTACGGCAAAACCATTTGTCCCAAAAGGATGTTTGGGAAATTTTAACAGTAAAGCCGCCATCGCCTCTACTACTGGCAAGAAATCGGCAATCACCATGCGGCGGTTACTAAAGTTAGCATTAACCTGATAGCGCTTGCTACTGCCATCTTTATAGTAGCAAACGCCAATCAATTGGTTATTTGATAATTCAATCTCATACACGGGCGGACGCAGCATTTTTAACAACTTATACTGCTTGGGCGCACCCTTTAAATGATTTTGATAAACGGATACGTTCATAAAATTCTCTTTTTAAAATAAAAGTGCTTTAAACTCTATCTGAGCTTAGGCTATTTTTACTAAAATATCCGCTTATCATCGACAGGCTTAGCAAATTTATCAATATTGGCTTCGATGTTTTTAGCAATATTTATATAGTAAGTCGCAAACTCATCCTCTGCAAGCACACTTGGCTCACCTTTATCCACTTGCGCGCGAATACCACTAGCCAGTGGCAGCTGTCCCAATAGCGGTACCTGATACTGCTCAGCGATCATCTCTCCGCCGCCTGTACCAAAGATGGCTTCGGTATGCTGACAGTTGCTACACGTGTGTAGCGCCATGTTTTCAACCACACCCAAGACTGGAATATTGGTTTTGTTGAACATCTCAATACCTTTTTGTGCATCAAGCAGTGCGACATGCTGCGGAGTAGTGACAATCACCGCACCTGTAACCGGAATACGCTGGGCAAGCGTGAGCTGAATATCTCCGGTTCCTGGTGGCATATCGATAACCAGATAATCGAGTTGCGGCCAATTGGTTTGATTATACAGCTGCATTAATGCGCCTGTCGCTTTGGGACCACGCCAAGCCACTGGCGTATTATCGCCATCGAGTAAGCTACCGATAGAAAGCATTGCTAAGCCGCGCGCTTCAACTGGAACGAACTGCTCGTTTTCAAGCTCAGGCTTAACATCGGCAACGCCAAGCATCGTTGGCATACTAGGGCCATAAATATCGGCATCAAGTACCCCAACCTTATGACCTAGTTTCTGCAATGCTAGGGCGATATTGACTGTCGTTGTCGATTTACCGACGCCGCCTTTACCAGAAGCTATGACGATAATGTGACGAATGCGCGGATGCGCAGCTAAAGACGCTTGGGTGGGAGCAGCTTTGCTGATAGGCACCTCTGAATCGCCGCTAGCGGTCTGTGGCTGTGTGCTGCTCGCCATTGCATCGGTAGTTTTTGGCATAGAAGTAGCTGTTGATTTAGGTAGGCTTGCGCTAGAGACTTTAGGCGGCGCAGGCAAGCGTACATTCATATGAATGACCTCTATGCCGTGAGGCCGTAATAGTTGCCCAAGCTCTTGTTGAATCGCCTCAGGATCGCTACTGTGCGGCAAACGCAAGTCTAAAGTGAGTTCATTATCATTACGCTCAAGGCCAGTCACCATAGTCGCGATGCTCACATCACCGACATGGTAGCTCAGCAGCGCCTTGTCAACCGCGCTATCGCGCTGCGCTTGCTGCTCAGGAGTTTCGGGTTTGGTCTTTTTTTTCATAAAATTAAACATAGTAGCCTTTATCATTATTATCCGTATTTATCGTTATTATAACGTTATCATTAGGGCATATCCTAGCCGATAGTCAAAAACTTCGATGCGATAAATAAATAAATCAGGACGCCTGAGGCATCGCTTATCGAGGTAATCAAAGGGGCGCTCGCCGTCGCGGGGTCAAAGCCAAGCTTATTAAGCACAAAGGGCAAACTCATCCCGATCACACTACCGATTAGCACCACCGAAACCATACTCAGTGCTAGCACTAAGGAGACGATAGCATCGCCGCGAATATAACCGATAACCGCAACTGCAGCCGCCATCGTAGCACCAAGTAATAAAGCGACTAAGGCTTCTCGGCCTAACAGTGTAAACCAGTCGCGCATCACTACATCGCCCGTCGCTAAGGCTCGCACCATTAGAGTCGCTGACTGCGAGCCAGCGTTACCGCCGCTATCGACAAGTAAGGGCAAGAAAAAGACTAAGACTAAGTTTGCAGCAATGACATCTTCAAAATTGGCAATACTAAATCCTGATAATAGATTACCAAATATTAAGAAAACTAGCCAAAAGACGCGCTTGCGATATAAGATGGTGATGCTCGCGTCTTTTAAACGCCCTACCATGGTTGAAACACCGCCAGACTTATGGAAGTCGTCAGTGGCCTCATCGCTTGCTACGTCCATCGCATCATCATGAGTGACAATACCGACTAATGCGCCCATATCGTCGATAATAGGCAAGGCAATCAAATCATAACGAGCAACTGCTTTTGCGACATCTTCTTGGTCATCATTGACGTTACAAGACACTGGACCCGTCACCATCAGATCACAGATGAGCTGCTCAGGTGCTGCTAATATGAGCACCCGCAAGGATACTACCCCTTGCAGCCGGCGCTCCTGATCGATGACATAAGCATGATAAATCGTCTCGGCATCAGGTGCTTCTAAGCGTAGCGCTTCTAGCGCTTCTTTAACCGTCATCTGCGCGCTTAAAGTGGCATAATCTGAGGTCATCAATGCGCCAGCGGTCCGCTCCGCATAAGCGGCAAGCCTACGAATATCCTCTCGCTGCGCTTGTGCTAAAGCCGGAAGCAAGGCGTCTCGCTGCTGCTGATTGAGGCGCTTATAGAGATCGGTGCGCTCATCCGCTGGCATCTCGCCAACGAGCTTTGCCATCTGCTCTCGAGGCAGTTTGAGCGCCATAGCAACCTGAGCATCAGCGTCGAGATACGAAAAAATCGTCGAGCGATTTGGTAAGCGCTCAAGTAGCTGCCAAGCAGAACTAGGATTGATTAACGCGAGTATGTCCGCGATATCAATAGGACGTAGCGCTTCAACCTGATCGGCTGCTTTATCGTATTGTTGTTGATCAATAGCACTACTTATCTTTAACGCAAAAGCTTCATTATGCATTACTCTACTCCAAGCAGCCTAAACGATGCGCTTAACCATCACAAAAAAGAGCCAATAGTATGAATAGTATTGGCTCCAATGAATAGGTATTAGATGCTAATAGATTACCCTTTTATTAGCAAGCGCATGACGGTTAAATCAAGAGGCGATAGCATAAACCCTCAATTCATAAACCAGCCGTGACTGGCGACGATGGACTGGCCGGTAAATACATTGGTTGGAAACGCCGCTAAAAATAGCGCTAACTGTGCGATATCATCGACAGTCGTAAACTCTTTATCCACCGTATTAACGAGCATAATATCGTTGACCACTTCAGCTTCACTAATGTCCTTTTCAGCCGCTTGCTGCGGGATTTGTTTTTCGACTAACGGTGTTTTGACAAATCCTGGGCAAATCACATGCGCGCGCACATTATGTTCCGCGCCCTCTTTTGCCAGTACGCGGCAAAGTCCCAGCAAGCCATGCTTAGCAGTGACATAAGGGGCTTTATATAATGAAGCTTCGTGCGAGTGTACGGAACCCATATAGATAACGGTGCCGCCTTTATCGTCTTTGTACATGTGCTGAATGGCAGCCTTAGTGGTCAAAAACGCACCATCCAAGTGAATAGCGAGCATTTTTTTCCAATCTTCAAACGCCATGTTATTGATGGGGTCGATGATTTGAATACCAGCGTTAGAGACCAAAATATCGATACTACCAAAAGTATCTACTAGTTGTTGTACGCCAGCATTTACGCCGGACTGTGACGTCACGTCCATCTCAATAGCCAGCGCTCTGCCGCCTGCCGCTTTGATCGCATCGACCGTTCGCTGGGCGGCGTCAAGATCGATATCGGCAATACCGACAGCCGCGCCTGCCTTGGCATAAGTTTCTGCAATATCTCGGCCGATACCACTAGCTGAGCCGGTCACTAATGCCACTTTAGCGCTCAAATCCTGTTGTAACTGCGTTGCCATACCACATCCTTTGTTATTAAATACTATTTTTAATTACTGAGTAATAGTTACTGGGTTATAGCTATTGATTGATATCTATTGAATAACAGTCACTGGCGTCTTTTCTTGCAGCTCAGCAAAGCTGACGCCATCGGCCAGCTCAACCAGCTTTAAGCCATCATCAGTGACATCTAATACCGCAAGCTCAGTAATAATGCGATCGACCACACCTTTACCGGTCAAAGGCAGTTGGCACTCAGATAAAATCTTAGGGTCGCCATGTTTATTGACTTGTTCCATCAGCACAATCACCCGCTGTACGCCGGCAACCAAATCCATCGCGCCGCCCATACCTTTGACCATCTTTTTGGGGATCATCCAATTAGCAAGATCACCTTGCTCTGAGACTTCCATAGCACCTAGTATGGCAAGATTGACATGCCCGCCGCGTATCATCGCAAAGGAGTCAGAGCTACCAAAATAGCTTGCGCCAGTAGCTGCTGTGACTGTTTGCTTGCCGGCATTGATTAAATCTGCATCGACGTTGTTTTCGGTTGGAAACTCGCCAATACCTAGTAAGCCATTCTCAGACTGTAGCCAAACATCCATACCCTCAGGAATATAATTCGCTACTAAAGTTGGTAGGCCGATGCCGAGATTGACGTAGTAACCATCTTTTAGCTCTTGCGCTGCTCGCTGTGCCATCTGTTCTCTTGTCCATGCCATGTCGTACTCCTTTTTAGATTGCTTTTTTTAAATTACTTTTTCAAAGTTGCTTTTTTTAAGCTACTGCTATTTAAAGTTGCTTTAAAGTGCTTATTTAAGCGCTCTCAGCCGCTTTGATAGTAGTTTTTTCGATGCGCTTTTCAGGCGTGCTATTGAGGATAATACGCTGCACAAAAATGCCCGGCAGATGAATTTCATCAGGATCAAGCGCGCCGGTTTCAACGATCTCTTCGACTTCCGCAATAGTGACTTTGCCTGCCATCGCACAATCTGGATTGAAGTTACGTGCCGTTTTATTAAAGATCAGATTGCCGGCTTTGTCAGCTTTTTGCGCCTTGATTAAGGACACATCAGCAGTTAAAGAATGCTCAAGCACGTAAGTACGACCATCGAACTCTCGCGTTTCCTTACCTTCTGCGACTAAAGTGCCGACACCAGTCGCTGTATAAAATGCTGGAATACCGGCGCCACCTGCACGGAGCTTTTCGGCCAGCGTTCCTTGCGGGGTCAGCTCAACTTCCAGCTCGCCTGCTAAGTATTGACGCTCAAATTCTTTATTTTCGCCCACGTAGGATGAGATCATTTTTTTAATTTGCCGCGTTTGTAGCAGCAGCCCTAGACCAAAATCATCGACGCCTGCGTTATTACTGATGCAAGTTAAGTCTTTGACGCCGCTATCACGTAGCGCGGCGATTAATGCCTCAGGTATTCCGCATAGCCCGAAGCCACCAATAGCAAGGGTTTGACCGTCCTTGACGATATCTCTTAGAGCGCTCTTAGCACTGTTATATACTTTTGATTGACTCATGCTTATCTCCTTTAAGCTGTTTTTTATCATTTATTTCCGATAATCGCTTACGCATTTTTTTATTTTAAAATTCATAGACTTATCGTTGAAAGTTAAACGGCAAGCGTATTTATCTAAAAAGATACGTATCATATCGTTATATCTTATTTTAAAAGATTATGCTAACTTAGCATAATATTTTGATAGAGCCTAGAGAAAAACCCAAAGCCGTGATAATTAGTTGCAGTCATTCATACCGTTAGCAGTACTAAGTCATAGCTCGTTGCCTCTAGTTCGCTTTTTTACTCTATCTTTATTAAGTAATTATTTCAGTTAGCAGTGAGTATATCTTACTCATTATTTTTTATGCCAAGGAGAGGCTGTTATGTTTAGTACCTTTGCTATTGTTATTACCTTGCTACTACTGATGTTCTTCGCTTATCGAGGATATTCAGTATTGATTTTGGCACCGATTATGGCGACCTTAGCCGTCCTATTATCCGGTGACTTTCTAAGTAGTATTCCAGCTTACACTGATGTGTTTATGGGCGCTTTGAGTGGGTTTTTGCTCAAATTCTTTCCGATATTCTTATTAGGGGCGCTGTTTGGGCGTTTGATGGCTGACTCAGGAGCAGCGACAGCGATTGCTGATACGGTGGTTAGAAAGCTGGGCGCTAGTAAAGCCATTCTTGCGGTGATCTTAGTCTGCGCTATTTTGACTTATGGCGGCGTCTCTTTGTTTGTGGTGGCGTTTGCTATCTATCCTATTGCCAAAGATTTATTCAAAGCCGCGGATATCCCTAAACGTCTGATTCCTGCCGCTATTGCTTTAGGCTCTTTTACTTTTACTATGACTGCCCTACCAGGCACTCCTGCCATTCAAAACGCGATTCCAATTCCTTATTACAATACCAACGTCTTTGCCGCCCCTGTATTAGGTATCATCGGCGGTACGATTATGTTTGTACTGGGCTGGTGGTGGTTGCAGTCGCGGGCTAAAAAAGCCAATGCGGCGGGTGAAGGCTACGGTCAGCATGATGATGAAGATATCGGCGTTGGTGGTATTGATGCCAAAAAAGTAGCCGTTTCTAAAGACGACCCTGCAAGTCATAGCGCTCAAACCAATGTCGCTCAGAGCAATCTAGCCAGCACCCTTGAGGCGCGCAGTACGCATCAGACCTCTTTTACCGTGGCAATGATACCGCTAGTATTAGTGATTGGGCTTAACGCTATCTTAACTTATGCTATTTTTCCTTCGATGAATTTCGAGGCTATCCAAGCGCAGTTCCCTGATCTAAACATCGCCGGTTCATTAGGGCTTTGGTCGATCATCATCTCGTTAGTGATCGCTTGTTTAGTATTGATTGTATTGCGTATAGGTCACTGGAATGATCTACAAAAAACCATCAACCGCGGTACTTACGACTCAATGTTACCTATCTTTAATACCGCTTCAGAAGTCGGTTATGGTGCCGTGATTGCTTCACTCGCCGGATTCCTTATCATCCGCGATAGTATCCTTAATTTAAGCCCGGATAATCCCCTGATTTCAGAGGCCGTTGCTATGACGACGCTCGCTGGTATCACCGGCTCCTCATCTGGCGGTTTGAGTATCGCACTATCGACTTTAGGCGAGGATTATTTACAGATGGCAGTAGCAGCTGGCATCGATCCTGAGCTGATGCACCGAGTGGCGGTGATGGCAGCTGGCGGTCTTGATACGCTACCGCATAGCGGCGCGGTCATCACTTTGCTTGCGATTTGTGGTTTGACTCATAAACAGTCTTATCTCAATATCGCTATGGTGACTATGATTATACCGCTGACAGCAGTCGTCTCTATTATTATCTTGGGGACATTATTCGGCTCGTTTTAACGCTATTTTGTATAAAATAGAAAAAAACTGTCCTGACACTATCAGCCTACTTAGTAAAGTACTAAGTAGGCTTTAATCGTTATAAGGGTGGATTAAACTATAGCTAAGACTGAGCGCCATCAACCAACGTGTGATGAACCGCCGTTGTTTAGATAATTACTAAGCACTATCACATAAATGATAGATTTACGGTATCATAGACAAAATTTTCAATTTAGAAAAATCTCATTATTATAGTGGATAGCTATAAAGCTTGAAAAGTCGAGCCGTGAGATAACCAACCCATTTATATCGAATAACAAAGGTGATAAAAGTGCGTGAAATTTTAGTAACTAGTGCCCTACCTTATGCCAATGGCTATATTCATTTAGGCCATCTCGTAGAATATATCCAAACTGACATTTGGGCGCGGGCGATGAAGGCGCAAGGCCATCAAGTCACTTATGTTTGCGCCGATGATGCTCATGGTACGGCTATTATGCTAAAGGCTGAAGATAACGGTATCACGCCAGAGGAACAGATCGCTTCGGTCAAAGCCTCGCACGAAGCTGACTTTGCTAAGTTTTTGATCGAGTTTGATAACTATCACAGCACTCACTCCTCTGAGAATAAGCACTATTCAGAGCTGATTTATCGTCGTCTCAATAGTGCCGGTCACATCTCAACCCGTGATGTCGAGCAATTATTCGATCCTGAAAAGCAGCTATTTTTGGCCGATAGGTTTGTCAAAGGCGAGTGTCCTGAATGCGGATCGTCCGATCAATACGGTGATAATTGTGAAGTTTGTGGCACTACTTATGATGCCACTGAGCTCAAAAACCCGCGCTCGACTCTATCCGATGCTACGCCAGTTCTTAAAGTCTCTAAGCATTACTTTTTTGACTTGCCAGGGTTTGAGCAGTTCTTAAAAGATTGGACGCGGAGTGATAAGCGTCTACAGCCCTCAGTCGCCAATAAACTACAAGAATGGTTCGATGCTGGTCTTGCCAGCTGGGATATCTCGCGTGACGCGCCCTACTTTGGATTTAAGATACCGGATACCCCTGAGGGCGAGCCGGATAAGTACTTTTATGTTTGGCTTGATGCGCCTGTCGGCTATATGGCCAGCTTTCAAAACCTTTGTGATCAGCGCGCAGGTACGGACAACGCGCTAGATTTTGATCGCTACTGGGCGGCGGAGAATGAGCATAAAACGGAAGTTTATCACTTCATTGGTAAAGACATCGTTTATTTCCATGCGCTGTTTTGGCCGGCGATGCTCGCGGGTAGCGAATTCCGTACCCCGACTGGCGTCTATGCGCATGGCTTTTTGATGGTCAATGGTGAGAAGATGAGTAAGTCGCGCGGCACCTTTATCAAGGCTGAGACTTACGCTGAGCATTTGCATCCTGAGTACTTGCGCTATTACTTTGCCAGTAAGCTATCGGATAAAGTGGAAGATATTAACCTAGATCTTGAAGACTTTATGCAAAAGGTCAACTCCGACTTAGTCGGTAAAGTAGTCAATATCGCGAGTCGTAGCGCTGGGTTTTTAGTGAAGAAATACGATGGTATGCTCACTGAGGTTTGCGCGGAGCCAAAACTATTAGAAGATATCACCAAGACCGGTGATGAGATCGCTGCGGCATACGAGAATCGTGAGTTCTCACGCGCGATGCGTCTGATTATGCAGTGCGCAGACAAAGCCAACGAGTATATCGATGAGAAAAAACCTTGGTCACTCGCTAAGCAGGAAGGCACCGAGCAAGAAGTGCAAGACGTCTGCTCGGTGGCGATTAATATCTTCCGTCAATTGATGGTTTATCTCGCGCCGGTATTGCCAGAGCTGACCAATAACGCCAAAGCATTTTTGAATATAGATGATTTGAGCTTTCATAGCCGTAATGAGTGGTTGCTGGGTCATCAAATTAATAAGTTCAAACCGCTGATGCAGCGTATCGAAGAAAAAGATGTCGCCGCTATGGTAGAAGCCTCAAAAGCATCATTGGGCGATTCGCAAGAGCAGGAAGCAGCCGCTACAGATGGGAATGATAATAGCGCTGAGCAAGATGATTATATCGGTATCGAGGACTTTAGCAAAGTTGAGATGAAAGTGGCGCACGTTTTAGAATGCAACTATGTCGAAGGCGCAGACAAGCTACTGCAGTTCACGCTCGATGTGGGCGAAGACAAACCACGCAACGTCTTTAGCGGTATACGCAAGTTTTATGAGCCTGAGCAATTATTGAATAAAAAAGTGATTTGCGTGACCAATCTTGCACCGCGTAAAATGAAATTTGGAATATCAGAAGGCATGGTACTCTCGACTGGCAATCCTAAAACCGGGCTGACAGTGGTTACTTTGCCAGATGATTGCGTCGTTGGTGATGTACTCGCTTAGTGTTTTAAACTCACTCAGTTTTTTAAATTTATAAGTTCATAAACATTGTGTCTTATAAACACTAAGTATAGATAAGTATAGAAAAGGTGCCTAGCTTGGCATCTTTTTTATGATCCTAGCATTTAACCTTAAAGCTGATTTTTTGTTCAAAGTTATTGACGTTTAATAGTACTGAGCTATAAAACCACTGAAACGTGCGACTTACCGAATGATAGTTTTAGCATTTTTTTGAACTTATAAAACTTATTGACTAATTTTTTATTGCGAATCGTTACATTACTGTCATAATATAACCACTTATATTTATGAACCCTCTATGCCATCTCAGTCAGCTGTAGGCGAGCACTAACAGTGTCGCTATAGTTAAGTTAACGAGCTGACTTGCATTTTCCAACCGAAGAGTTAATTTGATAATGACTATTGCTACCCCTCTACGCCTAAGCCTATGCGGAGCTGCTCTCAGTGCCATCAGTATGTTTGGCTTAGTAGGTTGCTCAAACTCAACTACTGAAACCACGACCGATGATGCGGCTACCAACAGCGAAAAACCTGCCAAGACTCTCGCCATCACGCAAATCGTTGAGCATCCTTCATTGGATGAGATCAGACGAGGGATGTTAGAGGAGCTAGCAGATAATGGCTATGTGGAAGGCCAAAACCTAACGGTCAACTTTCAAAGCGCGCAAGGTAATCTCGCCACTGCCGGACAGATTGCTAAACAGTTTGCCGGTGATTTGCCAGATGCGATTGTCGCCATCTCAACGCCATCGGCACAGTCTGTTGTCGCTTCCACGACTCAGGTTCCCGTTATTTATACCGCTATCTCTGACCCATTAGCTGCCAAGCTTATCGATGAGAACAACGTTCCTTTTCAGGATAATGTCACTGGCTTGTCAAGCCAGCTGCCTATCGAGCCACAGCTAGATCTCATTCAAAAAATTGCACCTAAAGCCAAAACTATTGGCTATGTTTATAGTCCTGGCGAGGCGAACTCAGTCACTGTGCTCAATCAGCTCAAAGCGGCCGCCCCTGCCCGTGGGCTCGAAATTTTGGATCTGACCGCCAACCGCCCGACTGACGTGGCGATGGCTACTCGTAGCCTAGACGGTCGCGCCGATGTGATATATACCTCGCTCGATAACAATGTTGTCTCAGCGTTTGAGGCGATGGCAAGCGCAGCAAACGAGCTCAAAATCCCAGTGATCGCCTCTGATGAATTTAGCGTCAGACGCGGAGCTACTGCCGCGCTTGGGGTCAATGATTATGACTTTGGCCGCGTTACTGGTCAGATGGTCTATCGAGTATTAAACGATGAAGCGGTCACAACGGTAAAACCACAAGTGATGAATGACCTGACTTTATATGTCAGTCCTAAACATGCGCAAGCGCAAGGCGTGACTTTATCTGACGAAGTACTGAAAGACGCTATCAATGTCGATGATCAGTGATCCTAGTACAATGACGATAAAGAAATAAATTGAAGCATTATTATTAAGCTGAGTATAGGGATTAGTAAAGGATTTGCTAATAACTACCGATTATGACCCTATCTACCTTTACTGGTTGTATGGACACATTTTATCTTTAGGAGTAAGACCTATGTTATATCAGAATCGAGCTAGCCGTTTTAGCTTTACCAAAGCCTTAATGGTAGGCAGTGTTTGTACCGCTATTTTGACCGGCTGTAATCAATCGCCAAACGATGATCCGGACACTATCGATGGTGCGGCTGGTGGTGAAGTCGCCACCGAGATGAAAGAGGTCTCTATTACCGCTATTGTTGAACATCCTGCGCTAGATGATGTACGTAAAGGCGTAGTTGATGAGCTGGCCGAGCAAGGTTTTAATGACGGTGAAAACTTGACGCTAAACTTCCAAAGCGCGCAAGGTAATACCGCAACTGCTGGCCAGATTGCCAAGCAGTTCGTCGCTGATGAAGCCGATGTCATTGTCGCAATCGGCACCCCGTCAGCGCAGTCGGTAGCAGCAGCGACTAGCACTATTCCGCTGGTGTTCTCTGCGGTGACGGATCCTGTAGAAGCAAAGCTCGTCTCCAAACTTGATGGCTCAGGTACGAACGTCACCGGCGGCTCTGATGCGCTTCCTTATGAGCCGCAAATTGAGCTAATGCGCCAAATAATTCCAAGCCTAAAGAACGTCGGCTATGTCTATAGTCCAGGTGAAGTCAACTCGACTATCACCCTAAAAAATCTCAAAGAAAAGCTCTCGCCAATGGGCATTAATGTCCTAGAAGCGCCTGCAGCGCGCAGTAATGATATTGCTATGGCGGCGCGCAGCCTTGAAGGTAAGGTCGATATGATCTATACCTCAACGGATAACAATGTCGTCTCAGCTTATGAAGCGCTATATCAAGTCGCTAAAGAAAGTAAGATTCCATTAATTGCCTCTGATACCAGCTCCGTTGAACGCGGTGCTATCGCTGCCTTAGGTGTGGATTACTACAGCTTGGGCCGTGAAACGGGTAAAATCGTCGCGCGTATCTTAAATGGTGAAAATCCTGGCGCTATTCCGGTTTATACGCCGCAAAACTTAAACCTTTATGTCAGCCCAAAAAATGCTGAAGAGCAAGGCATTACTTTGCCGCAAGCGGTTATCGATGACGCGGAAGAAGTGGTAGAATAAGCTTATTTTGCTGCTCGCTAAGCATAGAGACAGCCCAGCTATCCCTTTATAGACTGGGCTTGTTTTTGATACTGTCTATTTTTGATATTGTCTATAAAACTATACAATAAAAGCCTGTTATCTCTTAGCGAATACACGCTTTGGTTCACCCTAATCGCAGATTGCATAATCTGTTTAACCCACCGCTTAGTCGCTACTGAATTCAGGTAGCACTTGGTTATGACTTACTGATTACTTATGTCTTTAATTGCTTTTTTTGGTGCGCTTGAGAGTGGTCTCATCTATGGTCTGGTCGCCCTCGGCGTCTTAATATCCTTTAGAACCTTAGACTTTCCTGACTTGACCGCTGATGGTAGCTTTCCTTTAGGCGGCGCGGTTGCTGGCGTATCCATCGTTGCAGGTATCAACCCTTGGCTCGCTTGCGCCTTTGGTATGCTCGCAGGTTCAGTTGCAGGTGTAGTCACTGCTTGGTTACATGTCAAGCTTGGCATTTTACAGCTACTTGCGAGTATCCTAGTGATGGTGGCGCTGTATTCTGTTAACCTGCGTATTATGGGCGCGCCTAACCTGCCACTCTTAGGTGAGACTACTGTCTTTAGCTCACTGGTCACGAACGATAATGGCTTTTGGATGCGCTGCTTAATTATCGGTGTCGTGGTGATACTAGCCAAGCTATTTTTGGACTGGTTTTATAGCACTGAGTCTGGTCTATCGATGCGTGCGACAGGGTCTAACTTGCGGATGGCACAAGCTCAAGGTATCAATACCTCATGGATGACTATCATCGGTATGGCGATCTCTAACGGCTTGATTGCTTTAGCTGGGGCGTTATTTGTGCAAACGCAGGGCGGCGCGGATATCTCTATCGGTATCGGTACCATCGTCATCGGTTTGGCAGCAGTAATCATCGGTGAGACCATTATTCCCGCTAAGCGTATTTGGCTCATTACTTTAGCTGTCATTATCGGCGCGGTACTCTATAAGCTCTTTATTCAAGTGGCCTTATCGAGCGACACCTTACGCAGTATAGGTTTTGGCCCGCAAGATCTGAATTTGATCACAGCACTGCTAGTCGTTTTAGCGCTAGTACTACCTAAAGCAAAAACCAAGTTTTTATCGCGTAGAGTCAGAGCTTAAAGCGAGCAGACTATAAACCTAGCAATATAGGCAATCACGTTATGATGCAAGCCAATGATTTACGTCTGACCTTCAATCCAGGCACTCCTATTGAAAACCCTGCTCTTCGCGGGATCAATCTCAATATCGCAGATGGCGAGTTTGTGACGGTCATCGGTACCAATGGCGCGGGCAAATCGACCTTTTTGAATGCGGTCAGTGGTACGACTCGGGTCGATAGTGGTTCGATTTTACTTAACGGTATCGATGTCACCAAGAAGTCAGCACATCAGCGCGCGCACTGGGTAGCACGAGTATTCCAAGACCCGATGGCGGGCACTTGTGAAGCGCTGACTATCGAGGAGAACATGGCTTTAGCTTTTAAGCGCGGTGGTAAGCGCGGCTTAAGCTTCGCTTTGAATCACAATAATCGCGAGCTGTTTAGAGAAAAGCTATCGGTGTTGAAATTAGGGCTTGAGAATCGACTCACTGACCGTATGGGGCTATTATCAGGGGGTCAACGCCAAGCGGTCAGCTTGCTTATGGCCTCCTTGCAGCCTTCTAAAATCCTGCTACTCGATGAGCATACCGCGGCGCTCGATCCAAAAACCGCTGCTTTCGTATTAGAGCTGACCGACAAAATCGTCACGGATAATAATCTGACCACCATGATGGTCACCCACTCTATGCAACAAGCCCTTGCTCATGGCACGCGTACAGTCATGCTGCATCAAGGACAAGTGGTATTAGATGTCGCAGGCGAAAAGCGTCAAGGTATGACGGTACATGATTTACTCGATATGTTTGAGCGCACCCGCGGTGAAAAGATTGATGATGATAGTCTGATTTTGAGTTAACTGCTGGTTTGAGTTAATTATTTTATGGGTGTTAAACCTATAAACGTCTACTTAATAGTAGGCGTTTTTGTCTATTAGCCTTGACGCTTTAACTGCTTTTTAATCTAGTTAATTTTTTAATAAAGCCAATTTTTGAATGAGTTCACTAATATGCTGAGCCTGCATCTTTTTCATAACTTGCGAGCGATGTACCTCTACGGTACGCATTGACACCTCTAAATGATCGGCTATAACTTTATTTAGCTTACCCTGCATCAGCTTACTAGCGACTTCTTTCTCTTTATCAGTGAGCTGCTCATACAACTTAGCAATATCATGAAGTTTGGCGCGCTTACTAGTCAGCTGCTTAGCGGAGCGCATAGCTTCTTGTAAGCGCTGACTACTAATGGGCTTTTCTAGATAATCTACCGCTCCTTGTTTTAGCATCTTAACCGCATCGCTAATCTCACCATTTCCGGTCAAAGCAATCAGCGCTATTGGACTATTATGCTCATTTAGATGAGCTTGCAGCGCTTGCCCTGTCATATGAGGTAAATTCAAATCACTAATTACCACCGCAGGGCTATAAATATCCACTGCCGCCAAAAAATCTACGGCGCTAGCCCAAGTTTGGCTCGATAAGCCCAAACTACTGAGTAAAAATTCACAGGAGGTACGCACGCTCTCTTCATCATCAATGATATGGATGAGCAGTGGTTCAGTATTTATCTTGGCACAAGTCATAGGCTACCTTGCTATACCTTTTTATTATTAAATAGTTGTCTGAATCGCGCAGTCTCCTTTTATCTCTTTTATTATAGCTAGTTTTTATTTAACTTATCATCCGCTAAATGCAAAGGTAGGTAGAGAGTGACTTTTGCGCCTACTTTTTCCTTAAAAGGATAATAGCTTTGGGTTTGGATAAGCTGGTTTTTACTATCAAGCGTATGCTTAAGCCTTAATTGATAGCTCATGGACACATCCTTTATGATAGCAAGCTCTTCTTGCACCTCAATATTACTCAGCTGCATCATGCCATCTAATGACTTGCACAAGCGCTGACAAATCATCAACCCTAAGCCCAAACCCTCAAGCTTAGTGGAGGTCTCACTGTATTTAGGCCCATTAGCTAAAGCGGCTTGATTAGCACTCAAACGCCTCTGATCAAACCCTCCAGCATCATCTATAACGCTTATCGCTAACCAGTCTTTACCTTGATACTGCTCTTGGCTACAGCGCAAGATAATATGCTGCGCGCCTTGCTGCTGCGCGTTGAGTATGGCGTTAATGAGCAGCTGATCGAGCAGCAGATTAGGCAGTTGCAGCGTTTGATAATCAGAAGCTAGCCAAAAGCTAATGTCGACCGCGCGCTCCCCCATAAAGTAAATACACTGCTTATAAGTCGCCGCAATATCAACGCTGATTTCATCCGCTGCTGGACGCCCAGCCCAGCGCCTGATGTTATTAATGACAGCCGCTACTCGCTGAGTCTCATTGACAATTTGCTTGAGGGCTTTTTGGGTCGTTCGCTTATCTAGTCGTTGTTTATCAGTACTATCTTCATGATTATTATCGCCACCCTGCACTGGATTTTCACTACGAATGAGTAAGCCCTGCGCATAGTTTTGAATAGTGGCTAGCGGCTGATTGATCTCATGGGCAATCGCTCCACTCATTTCTCCGATTACCGCAAAACGCTCAGAATGACGCAGCTGCTGATCATAATCACGAATAAGACGGTTTTGAATCAATAACTGCTGTTGCCGACGCCATGCCAGCCAACTCATCCAAGCATAATTAATAGTCGATACCAGTATGATCAGCACGATGATACTCATCCACCAGCGATGCGATTGTATCCACTCAATAATATAGCTGCCTAGCGTTTTTTGGGCGGGATGTTCATTCATCTCATATAAGATACGCTCGGCATCAACGCTTGATTCAGGGGATAACCAACTTAGTGATGGATTAGAGCGGTCATTAGCCGGTTCTGAAAATAACTGCGGACTGATCTGGTTGATAAGAGCCGTTGGCGCTTGATCAGTCGCCGCTAGCGTCCAGTTGGGATAGATTTTGGTTGATGACTGACAACTTGAGTCAGTAGTTAGCGGATGAAGAAGCCGAAACTGAGCTTGATCAAGCTTACCTTGACTTGCCATCTCCTCCATCAGGCACAAAGGAGCTATGGCGGCATCTACCGCGCCACTGGCGAGCGTACTCAAAGTCAACTCAATAGGATAACCGACGAACTGCGTTTGATAATCGCTCGGAGTTAGCGAGTTTTGTTTTAGTAGGTGGGCGATCAGTAGATAACCGCCAAAAGCATCAGGGGCCACGGCGACTATTTTGCGCCGCTCCAAATCACGTAGCTGCTGAATATCGCTGTCTTTATTCACCCACAGCGCACTAGCAATCTGCTCCATAGCACTTGGCTGACTGATGGCATTATTCGCTTTTTGTTGCTCTAACAGCGCAAGATCATTTTTGAGCTGCTTATATAACTTGTATTGCGCGGCAGTTTGAAAGTCAGATTGATTGATATCTGAGATCTGAAACTCACTAGGCTTAGCAGTGGTGACATTACTTTGGAAAGTCGCTAGCCAGCGCCAGCCCGCGGTATCCATTTTAATGACTTGTATCTGCGGTCCTAATACCAATGCAAACTGTTTGGCCTCTATCTGTTGTTGCCAATTCTCCAGCGCTAACGGTACTAATACAATAGTGTCCTGTTGCAAAGTGTTATTTAGCTCATCCAACCATGGTTGCCAACGCTGCTGAGCTACTGCCTCACCCTGCGGAGCAAGAACACCCAAATAATAAGTCTGAGCCTGAGTATTTTGCGCCGTCAATATGAGCAGTAAGGCAACAGCGTAAGCTAAAAGCAACTTTTGCCGTAGCGCTTTTGTCAGCACCGCTATTGAGTCATTAATGGGCAAGATAGCACTTATCAAGGTCTGCACTCTCTTATATAGCCAATGAACATCACTGTTATCCTCTCGAAGCTTTCACTCTCTTAAAGCAGTGAATGAAGTATAGCTTATCGCGTAGCTTAAATTATAACCTTATAAACAATGTGGTTTTCCACAATATCGTAAGGTTATGGCTTCCCCTATACTTAATAGTAAGCTTGTAACTTGTTAAAACAGCAAGCCATTGTTTATAAAAATATTAAGCGGCATGTCGATTTATTCTAGAGCATCCGTAACCGACTTAGTAACCCTATTATGGAGGATAAGCTTATGAGAAGTGGGCTTATGAGAAAATGGCCAGTGATTATCCTTATCGCAGCTATCATTGGATTGGCGCTGGCCTTTATTATCGGTCAGTTATTGCCTAGTCTGCGTACTAGTGATAGCAATCTTGAGATCAATATCACTGATCCTGCCTTAATTAAAAAAGGCGAATATGTGGCGCGCACCGGTGACTGTGTCGCCTGCCATACTACTTTGGGCGGTGAGACTTATGCAGGCGGACTACCGATGTTGACGCCACTTGGAGCGATTTACTCAACCAACATTACCCCTGATAAAGAGACGGGTATTGGTAATTATAGCTTTAGTGATTTTAAAAACGCAGTCAAGCATGGCGTGGCTCCAGGTAATAAGGCGCTATATCCAGCAATGCCCTACCCGTCTTATCAAATCATGCCTGATGAGGACATGGCAGCGATGTATGCCTACTTTATGTCTGACGTCAAAGCGGTCAAGCAAGCCAATATAAAAAGCGAGCTACCACCCGTAGCCAATTGGCGTTGGCCGCTGGCGTATTGGCAAGCTTTATTTGCACCCAAGCGTGAGTTTGTTCCCGAAACCGATAATGCCGTGCTTGCCCGCGGTCAGTACCTTGTTGAGGGACCAGGGCACTGCGGCTCTTGTCATACCGAGCGCGGGATTGGCTATCAAGAGGTTGCGCTGACTAACGCGGATTCTGAGGAGTATCTAAGCGGCGCGGTCATTGATGGCTGGCGCGCGAAAAGTATTCGCGGGGAGCATCGCGGTCTTGGCACTTGGAACGTCGCTGAGCTCAATGACTTCTTTAAAACCGGTCGTACCGACACCACCGCAGCTTTTGGTGCGATGGCGGAAGTAGTTGAGCATAGTACGCAATACATGACCGAGGACGATATCAACGCCATGTCCTCTTATCTCAAAACCTTGTCTCCTGCACCCAATAAAGAAGTGACGCTACCCGTCAAAAAAGACGTCACCACTGAAAAATTACTAGCCGGTAACTACGACTCACGCGGCGCGCTACTCTATGTTGAGTATTGCACCGTCTGCCACCGCGCTGATGGCAAAGGGGTTCCGCGTATCTTCCCAGCTCTCGATGGTAATAGCGCGGTCTATGCCAAAAATGCTGACTCAGTGCTACAGATCACTCTAGGCGGCGGACGTATGCCAAAAACTCCGCATGATCGCATGGCTTTTACTATGCCTGAATTCACGAACTTATCTGACGCTGATGTCGCCGAAGTAGTCAACTACGTGCGTAATAGCTGGACTAACCAAGCACCAGAGATCACCGTCGATGATGTGGTAAAAATGCGTGCCTTCTTAGCCAAAAAACCGCAAACGGGTACTGACATCGCCCCTGATCTCAACCTTGATGCGACAGCAAAAGGAGCAGAATAATGACTATAATCTCATCTAAAATCATCCTCAATCCCGCTATTGCTGTCCTGACTACAGCTCTGTTTACTATTAGTATCACTAGCTGTAGTCAACCTGAACCCGTTGATCTAAATGCAGCAGAGTATAAGCTAGTCACCGCTGATGATGCCAACGAAGATATCGGTACCTATGTCATGCCGCAAGATACTGCAATTTTGGATGAACCTAACGCCGATGAAATATTCTATGGTAAGCGCTTATTAAACGAGACCAAACGGCTACTACCTGAGCATGTTGGCGCAGAAATGAACTGCAATAGCTGCCATATCGCCCAAGGTAAAATTCCATTAGGCGATCCGTACATCAACAGCTATAACACTTATCCGAAGGTCATGCCGCGAGCAGGTATTGAAGTAGACATGGAAGCTCGCATTAATGGCTGCTTTAAGCGCTCGATGAACGGTAAACCGCTCGATCGTGAGTCGCCTGAGATGCTTGCGATGATCGCTTATATGAAGTGGCTCGCACAAAATACACCTAAGGATCAAAAAGTCGATATTAATAATGCTGGTAAAGTGGATACTACTTTAGTGGGTGATCCCGTAAAAGGTGAAAAGATTTACTATGCCCAGTGTGCGACCTGCCATGGTGACAATGGCGAGGGCATCAAAGACAGTCGCGGTGATATCGTCTTTCCGCCGCTATGGGGTGAGGAATCCTTTAATATTGGCGCGGGTATGGCACGCACTTACAAGGCCGCGGCTTTTGTAAAGTACAATATGCCGATGGGCATTCAAACCCAAGGGCTTTGGGGTCATGGTAATGTGCTCTCCGATCAAGATGCCGTCGATGTGGCAGAGTTCTTTACGCATAAGCCGCGCCCTGATTTTGCTGGTAAGGTTAATGATTGGCCTAGTGGCAAAAAACCTAAAGATGCGCGTTATTAAGAGTAGATAACTTAAGTTAACACTCTCACAAAATAAAACCTCAAGCGCTAACTGCTCTTGAGGTTTTTCAATTTAAGGATGATAATCGCTTTAAAAGCTGACGTAATAAACTATTAATCTATAAACTATCTAAAATCTGAATAGGTAAAGTCACCACATCAAACGCTAAAGCGAAAGGCAGCAGTACTAACTTGCCAGCCGTACTAGTGCCGCCACTCGTGGTTCGGGTTTGCTCACTTTGACCATAAAAAGTCACGGTATAAGGCTTGCTCAGCGGACGATACTTGGACTGGATCATGCTGATATTGCTCACTTGCGGATAGATAGCGCCTTTAACAGGGACAGTGAAACAAAAGCGCTGAGCATTGATACGCATATCACTGGCTGAGCTACACTCCGTACCGCCGTTTTGTAAAAAGAATTGATAATCGCTACGATCGAACTCATCTTTTAGTTTGGCATAAGACAGCTTCATTTGTCCTTGAAAGTAGCCATCACTATTCGGCACGTTAAAGCTCATATCGTTTTCGACTTGGATATTTTTGGCGGTTAGATTAGTCAGCAGCTTGATCATCTCCGTGCCGCCTTGGCTGAGCACATAGCTGTTTTTATTACCAACAATCACCATAGTGGCCATGGGCATTTGCGGCAGGGTCATAGCGGGTCGACCAAAAGCGATAATCTGATCTTGCGACAGTATGCTTTTGACAGAGCTTGTGGTAGTGACCCTATTGTCGTCTAGCAGTGAGCTAGTGGCGCAGCCCGAGCTGGCTAATAGTGCTAGTAATGATGCGCTTATCAAGACTGTTTTGATTGCTGAATGGCTTAGTGAGCTAATGTCTTTACTCATTCTCGGCTTCCTTGTCTATGGTATTGCAAACTACTGTAGAGTTCCAAAAAAAATTGCGCTGAAAATAATCATAGCAATACTAATAGTGTTTATGGCGTACCTGCATGATCTACGTTGACTTGCGTTGCCAGCATACGGGCCTTGGTTTCAGCCTTACGTGAGCCTTCATCCCAGTCTGGAGCCGCGCACATAAACAGCGTTTTGCCGTCTTTACCACCCAGCGCTACCGCAAACACGCCTTCAGATGGCGTGTTTACCGTCTCTAATACCTCACCGCCCTCAGCGATACGCAATGCTTGCTGATTTAAGGTATTGGCAATCCAAACCGCGCCTTCGCTATCTAAGGCTAGGCCATCAGGCAGAATCTTGGCACTACCGATACGAGTCATCAAATCAGGCTCATCGCCAAGCTCACCGTAGTTAGCAAAATCGCGTCTATCACCAAGCGTACCGTCATCTAAGATAGCAAATTGCGATATTCTATTACCAAATAGCTCGTTGACGATTAAGGTTTTGTTATCGGGCGAGATGACCATACCATTGGCAAAGGCTAAGCCCTCTGCCACTACCTGCGAGCTACCGTCAGGCTTGACTAGCACAAGTCCAGCCGCTTTATAATCCTCGCCGCCCATCAAGTCGAAGCCGAAGTTACCGACATAAGCATTACCATTATTAGCGACAACCATGTCATTGGCATGACCACCACAATGATCTGAGATATCGGCGTGAACCACTAGCTCGCCATCGTCCTCAAGACGCATAACCTTACGATCTTTCATCGACACCACAAGCATGCGCCCATCGGGCAACCAGCCTAAACCTGATGGCTGCTGTGGTACTTCTACTACCTTTTCGGCAGTACCTTGTTCGTTGACGCGATACACGCCTTGGGTATAAAAATCAACGAACCATAAGGCGTCTTTGTACCAGCGCGGCCCTTCTAAATAATGAAAACCATCGACCACGACTTCTAGATGTTGTGTTGTATTATCTAACATAATGATTATCCTTAAATGTTGTTTGACTTCCTTGTCATAAAGGGCGTAGTTTGAACTTTATTAATATGCTATATAATTGATTTACACTGAAAGTGTGATAGCGATACTGAGATGAATTGGGATGAATTTTGCGCAGCCTTTGTTGGCGTAGGCACAGCACGCCAGTCAGACTTACAACAGTAGCGCGTCTAAATTTACAACCATTTTATTTTCAATTGACTATATTTAGATTACTACAGTACCTCCTTATACATAGCCCTCACCTCTTCTAGACTGATATCTTTGGGATTCGTTGCGATAAGGCGCGCGTAAGTATTGACGACAATATCCGCTAGCGCAGGAATATCGTTCTCAGTAATATCAAGCGCACTCAGTCGATATTTAAGACCACTGGCCTGTAAGAAGCTTTTTAGCTGCGCGATAAAGGCTGTAGCGGCCTCTAAATCAGTCATAGCAAGAGCTTCTGGTATGACTGTCCGCGCAAGCTCTGCATAATGCGGCGCGGCCTCTGGTAGATTAAAGCTGAATACCGGACACATCACTAACGCATTGCCATGCCCATGCGGGATATGAAAATTAATACTTAAAGGATAAGACAAACCATGCACCGCAGCTACTGAGGAATTGACAAAAGCTATTCCTGCTAACGTCGAGCCTAATAGCATCTCAGCGCGAGCCTCAAGGTCATCGCCTTGATTGAGAACCTGCTCGAAGTTCTGCCAAAGCATTTTTAAACCTTGCAGCGCTAAGGCATCGGAGATAGCATTCTTTTTCGTGCGGCTCGTATAAGCCTCGATGCAGTGCACCATAGCATCAAGCGCGGTGGCGGCAGTGATATGACGAGGTAATTTCAAGGTTAAGGTGGCGTCAAGAATAGCGACGTCAGGTAGGATTTTGGGCGTATAAATAGCCTTTTTGCTACCGTCTTCTGCGGTAATGACTGAGACAAAAGTAGACTCAGCGCCCGTACCTGCTGTGGTTGGAATTGCAAATAACGGTAATTTTTTGAAGGTACTTAGATCAGCATCTAAGATATCGTTGATAGAGTCAAAGTCATTAGGATATAAAGCGACGATTTTGGCAGTATCGATAGAGCTACCACCGCCGAGGCCAATGACTAAGTCGCACTGATACGCTCTTGCCATCTCGATAGCTTGATTGACTACGGCAATCGGTGGATCAGCAACCACATCATCAAATACAGTTACTTTGACACCTGAATCTTGTAGCGATTGCCGAGCGATATCAACATAACCAAGCTCTGTGATACCTGCATCGGTAATAATAACCGCTGAGGTGGCAGCGTATTGTTTTGCCAAAGCGCCTAATTTCTGGCGCATACTACCCGCTTCACTGATAATATGACCATTGCTATAAAACTCAATCCCTGTCATAGCTCTTCCTTGATTTTCTGGTATCAGTCTTATTAAGACCTTCTTTTTATACCATATCTATCCTTTCATTATCTTCATTAATTGTAGTCAATCAACACTTACAACTGTAGTCGGCGCAGTCTCAACGCATTGGCAATCACCGATACCGAAGATAAGCTCATCGCCGCCGCTGCAATCATTGGGCTCAGCAGTAGCCCAAACGCAGGATAAAGCACGCCGGCGGCAATCGGTACGCCAATAGCATTATAGATGAAAGCAAAAAACAAGTTCTGTCTAATGTTACTCATGGTCGAGCGGCTCAGCTTATGAGCTTTAGCAATACCCATCAAGTCGCCTTTTAACAAGGTAACTCCAGCGCTCTCCATCGCCACATCAGTTCCTGTACCCATCGCGATACCGACATCGGCTTGCGCTAAGGCAGGAGCATCATTGATACCGTCGCCTGCCATCGCGACCAACTTACCGCTATCTTGCATCTCTTTGACGATGCGGTTTTTATCCTCGGGCGAGACATCGGCATGGACGTCATCGATACCAAGTTTACTCGCGACGGCTTGCGCGGTTTTTTGATTATCACCGGTTAGCATGATGACTTTCAGCCCAGCTTCGTGCAGTAATCCTATAGCTTCCTTAGTGCTCGGCTTGATAGGATCAGCTACTGAGATAATACCAGCCGCTTTGCCATCTATAGCGACAAACATCACCGTTTCACCCTCCTTCCTACGGACGTCGGCCCTACCTGATAAATCCTGATCGAAGCTATTTAGACTCTCCATAAGTTTTGAGTTACCAATAGCGACGGCTTTGCCATTAACGACAGCTTCTACGCCCTCGCCTGTGGTTGAATTAAAGTCATGGGCTTTGGGGATAGTAAGCGATTTATCTTTTGCCGCTCTGACGATAGCTTCTGCTAAAGGATGTTCACTGGCGCTCTCGACTGCGGCGATTAATGCCAAAAACTCATCTTCATCCTGACCTGCTAGCGCATCAATCGCCGTCAGCTCAGGACGACCTGCCGTTAGCGTGCCGGTTTTATCGACAACGATGGTATCGACTTTTTCCATGGTTTCCAGTGCTTCAGCGTTTTTAATCAATACGCCACTTTGTGCGCCTTTACCCGTACCGACCATGATAGACATCGGTGTAGCCAAACCGAGCGCGCAAGGACAAGCAATAATGAGTACCGCAATCGCATTTACCATCGCATAAGCCATCGCAGGCTCAGGGCCGAATAGTGCCCAAACAATAAAGGTAATAATTGAGCTGACGATAACAATAGGCACAAACCAGCCTGCTACTTGATCGACCAAACGCTGAATAGGCGCGCGGCTACGCTGGGCATCGCTTACCATTTGCACGATTTTGGATAGTACTGAATCTTCGCCGACATTGACTGCTTCAACCAGTAACGTACCCGTACCATTTACCGTACCGCCAGTGACGTTGTCGCCCTGCTCTTTAGTTACTGGAATCGGCTCTCCTGTGACCATAGATTCATCGACGCTACTACTGCCCTCGATAACGGTACCATCGACAGGCAGTTTTTCACCGGGTCTAACACGTAGCTTATCTCCAGTAACGACTTCATCAAGCGAAACCTCAATCTCTTCTGTATTGTCATTGACGCGCCTTGCCGTAGGCGGTGCCAGCTCGAGCAAAGCCCGAATCGCGCCTGAGGTTTGGCTTCTGGCTTTGAGCTCTAACACTTGACCGAGCAAGACTAAGGTTGTGATAACAGCGGCGGCTTCGTAATAAACACCAACTTGACCTGAGGGTCCTCGAAAGCTATCGGGAAAGATGTCGGGGAAGAAAGTGGCGACAATACTAAAGCCGTAAGCTGCGCCCACACCTAAAGAGATTAGGGTAAACATATTGAGATTGCGGCTCTGAATCGACTGCCAACCACGGACGAAAAATGGTGCCGCGCCCCAAACCACTACCGGAGTCGCTAGCACCAATTGAATAATTTGACCCAGTTGCCCAGAAATATCAAATGAGCCAATCTGATCTAGATTTATGCCGACCATATCGCTCATAGCATAGATAAATAGCGGCAAGGTCAACAGCGTACAAATCCAGAAGCGACGCGTCATATCGTCAAGCTCTTCGGTATCTTCCTCGCCGATAGTAATCGTTTCTGGCTCTAACGCCATACCGCATATCGGGCAGCCGCTATTTCTGACATCTCTAACCTCGGGGTGCATCGGACAGGTATAAATCGTACCATCATAATCGGCGGGCACTTTATCGTATTTGCCACCTTTGACAGATTTTATGTCACCGCTGTCGCTACCTTTACCATGACAGTTGGCGTGACTATCATCATTGCTGTTGGATTCAGCAACTTCATCTTCAGGTTTAAGGAACATACCGCATATCGGGCAATCGCTTTTTTCAACATCTCTGACCTCAGGATGCATCGGGCAGATATAGACCGTACCCGTATAGTTTTCAGGCACTTTGTCATATTTAGCACCTTTAGTGGATTTTACGTCGTTGCTATCAGCATCCGCTTTGCGACCGTACGCATGCTCTTTTGTATGACTATGTTCATTACTATCTGAATTAGCAATCTCATCTTCGGGCTTAAGCGCCATGCCACATATCGGACAGCTACTATCTTCGATATCTCTAACCTCAGGATGCATAGGACAGGAATAGATGGTTCCGTTATAATCTTTTGGCACTTTATTGTCTCTAATAAACTTAGTGTCGTTGACCTGTTGCATAAAACTACTCCTTGAGGGCAGTGAGCATTGGTAATAAATAGAGCCTTAACTGCTTCTCAATCCATATTAATTAGAATATCTGTAAACCTGATTGCAATTAGCATTTAACTTTTATTACGCAAGTATTTAAGCAGCGCCAGAATGGTTAATATCAAAATTGCAAAGATCATTAGCATAAATAGCCAATAGATAAGTGAACCTCCCCAGCCCATACCATGCCTCATTGAACCGTTCATCATGCCGTGCATAGCGTCATTGGTCATCGCGTGCATTATAATGCTCATTATGGTTGCTCCTTGCTTTTGGCCTTAACTACTTAAGCTCTTCAATCAATTGCTGCATCTCACCGATTTCACGTTTTTGTGCTTCGATAATATCGTCCGCTAATTGGCGCACGCGTGGATCTTCGATATCGGCACGCTCACTGGTTAAGATAGCGATGGAATGATGCGGAATCATCGCCTGCATCCAGTCGACTTGATCAACGGTCGCTTGTGAGCGCACGCCCCAAAGACCAAAAGCAAACAAAAAGACGCTAAGGCCATAAATCATCAGATTGACCTTAGTTTTTTTATACATATTGGTCATAAAGGCTAGCATAATGATCGCCATCATCGCGCCCATATATAGCGCCATATAAGCACGAGTTTCACTAAAATAAACGTGATCCCACTTATAAGTGTTGAGATACATCATGATGTACATGACGACAGTCGAGGTCAAAATCATTAGACCAAACTTAACGTAAGGATTCATTTGCGATTTATTATTATTCATATCCATGTAATTATCTCCAAAAATGACACCTATATGAATAGATGCCAGGATTAATAATTAAGTTAGAGCTAAAGCCACTAGTAAAAGCATTTTCACAATATTTAAATCTTTATTAAGTAGTGGTCTAAACTAAAACCAGAACTTTACCCCTGCCGTGACGCTACTGGTATCGACGCCTTCATTTTTTTGACGACGTAAGTCTCTAGCATCTCCTAACGCTGTCTCATAGCTAAAGCCCACATAAGGGGACAGCTGACGACTAAGCATCTCATAAGTGAGCCGAACCTCAGTCTCTAACTCATTAAAGCCCTTAGTAATGTTATTGTCAGTATCATCCTTGCTAAATACCGTTAACTCAGCTTCAGGTATCACCACCCAGTGTTGATCCAAGCGCCACTCATATTCTGCACCAAGATCAAGCTGAACTTGACCATCAGTATAAACATAGGCTCTAGCATCAGTCTCGATGAAGTACGGCGCTGTTCCAGCAATGCCCGCCATCAGCGCCGATTTGTCGTTTTCAGTGTTATAAGCGATGCCCGCTTCGCCATTCCAAAAGATACTAAGCGGCTGCCAATAAGCGAGCGAGCTCAGACTCTCAATGTTTTTATCGTCTTTGGTCGCTATGCTGCCCTCGGTACGTAATCTAAGACGATTACTATCATCGCCATACCAGCCTTCGATCTCAAAGTTGACTGCGTCCTCTTCGAACTGATAGCCCAAATCATCTACCGATACGCCCCAAGTCGGCAAACTGCCCATCATCACCGGCTTTCCATACTCACCATAGCCCACGCCATTGGAATAATCAGGGCTACGCGCGTCAGCAGGCGGCTCTCCGCCTTGCATTCCTGACATGTCCATATCCGACATACTCATGCTGCTATGATCCATATCCGACATACTCATACCGCTATGATCCATGTCCGACATATCCATACCGCTATGGTCCATATCCGACATGTCCATGCCACTGTGATCCATGCCTGACATGTCCATGCCAGTGTGATTCATATCTGACATAGTCATTTCAGCTGCCGCTACTAAGGGCGATGTCAGTAATGCTAATGATGACAAGCCGACGAATGGCAGAACTTTTTTAATTGTTTTCATAATAAAACTCACCTTGCACAATTCATTAAACGACAGCGACTTCTCTAAACATGCCTGCTTCCATATGATAAAGCAGATGGCAATGCCAAGCCCATCGTCCCGCCTCGCCCGTCACATCAAAGCTCACCTTTTGCGCAGGATGTACCAATATCGTATGCTTACGGACTTGGAAATCGCCATTAGGCATACGCAAATCACTCCACATGCCATGTAGATGCATCGGGTGGCTCATCATCGTGTCATTGACTAAAGTAATGCGCACGCGCTCATTAGGTTTGATATTGACAGGCGGCGCATCTTTAAACATGATGCCATCAAGCGCCCAAATATAGCGCTCCATATTGCCCGTTAGATGAATCTCAATCTCGCGAGTTGGTTTGCGCTGTTCGCTCATAATATCGCTGCCGACAGAACGCAGCTGACTATAAGTCAACACCTTTCTATCAACTTCGCGCAGGTTAATACCAGGATCATCCAGATTCATACGCGGACTATCGACGCGCATATCGGTCTTAAAATCATATTCGGTCTTGGCGTGGTGCGCCTTATAGCCTTTGTCGCCCATTGCGCCCATCATATCGGCCATGGTGAGCCACTCAATATCATCCATCTTAGGCGTCGCGGCGCGAGCGCCTTTGCGAGTTGCTAGGGTCGCTGTCACATAATCGGTGCGATCGATGTTTTGCGCAAAAATAGTATGCGCGTCCGCCGTTGGCGTGACAATGACATCATAAGTCTCAGCCACACCAATCCGAAAATCATCGACCTCGACTGGCGCAACATCATTACCATCAGTACCGATGACTTTTATCTTAAGACCGGGTATGCGCACATCAAATATCGTCTGCGCAGAAGCATTGATAAAGCGTAGCTTAACGGGTTGTCCTGCTTTAACAAGCTGCGCCCAATTAGCGGCAGTAGTTTTACCGTTAATCAGATAAGTAAACGTGGTTTCACCTGATAAATCACTAAAATCAGTCGGCATCATACGCATCTGATTCCACATCTTGCGCTTATCAAAAGCGGCCTCTATATCGGTGGCTGCGATATCCGAGAGTAGTTTTTTAAAATCGGGTAGATGATAATTATCAAAGTCAGCGCGCTGCTTGAGTAGTTTCAATAAAGTATGCGGATTACGATGCGTCCAATCACTGAGCAAAACCACATGATCTTCTTGGGTAGGATAACGCTCCGCGGCTTTAGGCTCGATGACGATCGCGCCGCGCATACCGGTCTGCTCTTGAAAGCCAGTATGCGAGTGATACCAGTAAGTCCCTGATTGCTTAAGTTTGAATTTATAAGTAAAGGTACTATTCGCTGGTATGCCATCGAAGCTAATGCCGGGGACACCGTCCATCTCGAACGGCACGAGCAGACCATGCCAATGAATAGAAGTCGATTCATTCATCTGATTGTGCACGCGGATGATGACCGTATCGCCCTCTTGCATCTTGAGCGTTGGCGCAGGCAAGGAATCATTAATCAGCGTCGCTATACTCGACTTACCATTGACGATAATGGGCTTTTTGCTGATATAAAGATCGAACTCATCACCCGTCAAGATAGGCACTTGATGATCGGGTCTATCGCTATTGATAACTGCATTGTTTTGCGAGTTACCTAAAGCACTATTAGCTATCGTTGGCAAGCCAGATAGCATTGACGCCCCTACTAAGGCAGAGGAGCCAGTCAAAAAGCTACGGCGATTAAGCTTGTGTTTATTATTCATAGGGTTACTCATAATAAGTATTCAATAAGTACTAAAATCTTTAAAACGCTTCAAACTAAAGTTGCTGCTGCGGCGACTCAATCTGCGCATAAACCGTGCTACTACCATCTTTATTTATTTGCATGATTTGATAAGGGTCGAACTGATTGTTATATTCCATACCAGGACTCCCCATAGGCATACCCGGTACAGCAAGGCCAATGGCGTCGCTTGGCGGGTTTGCTAAAAACTCTGCAACATGCTTAGCGGGTACATGGCCTTCAAACACATAACCATCACTCGTGACCGTGGTGTGACAAGAGCGCATATTATTAGGGACGCCGTAGCGCTGTTTAAATACCGCTAAGTCGGCAACATCTTGCCCCTCAGCGGTCATACCATGCTCTTTGGCATGACCGATCCACTCTTTACAGCAGCCGCAGTTGGCATCTTTATAGACCGTCGCTGAGACATTTTGCAAAATCGTTGGATCAGAGTTTGATTGCAGCGGCGCTGGCATAGCGCTAGCCTCTGTTTGTGATACCTGCACACTAGTAGGTGCGCTGTCGCCATTTACTGGCTGTACTTCAGCGGCTGTATTCTCGGTTCCACTACACGCCAATAAAGTTGAGGCTGAAGTGAATAGCAGCATTGAAGCCAATAGCTTGTGGTATTTATTAGTCATCATACTTTTATCCTTTTAAAAAGATTATTTTGTCTTATTTAACATAAATAAGCACAAACTCTATTTTATAACCCAATTAGAGCCGAACTATAACTGTCTTAACCTTTTACATAAACAAAACTAACTAACGGTCTGTCATCTTTGAGGTCTTTGTCTCATTATCAAAAGATATAGCGAGCATGTTCTCATCAAATCTAGTGGTCAGCATCATATACTGATCAGCGCTCAAATCAGGTAATACCCTAATGAAAGCAACCATCGCCCATAACCTATCATCATCGTGAGTTGCACCCCAAGCGGGCATCCCTGACGCCATAATACCGTGCTTAATCGCCCAAAAGCTCTGCTGAGCACCTGTTTCACTCTTATAACGCTCAACCACTTTTGCATCGGTAAAATTAGGCGGTTTAGGATACAAGCCTGCACTAAGATCAGTACTGGCCACATCAGGGGATAAATGGCAGCGGGCACACATATCTTTGTAGTCGGCACCGCCTGAGCTAATCATCTCTGCTCTTTCTAAATCTGGAACAATAATGTCCTTGCTAGCGTTAGCGATTGAACGGGTGCGAGCGGTCTCCAAAAAGCGATAAACCAATGGACTATGACTTTGATCAGCGCCGATATGAATAACACCACTCATAACCACGATAAACACACCCACAAGAGCGACTACGACAGTAAACAGTATTCCTAGTAAAAACTTCATGAGTTTTTCCGCCATCCATTGGCTTTGATTATTAAAAAAGTAAGTTTAAGTTATCACTGTTTTCAGCTAGCTTTTAAGAAGTTTTGTTCGCCTTTTTGGCATCATCGCTCACACAGTGCATTTGATGCATCTGTTTCATTTTACCCATATTAGCCATCATCGCTTGCATGGCAGGATCATTCATATCCATTTTGCTATGATCCATGTTTTGCATCATCTGCATATGTTTTTGCATTTTTTCACAATTCATTTGGTCTTTTTCGCCATGCATTTTGGGATCATGGGCGAGCGCTGAGGTTGATACGACTAGGACGGCGGCAGTGGCTACGATTGATTTAAATAGTGACATAGTTGATCCTTAATGAGGTTGAGAAGGCTTTTATGAGTCTAAAGTATAACGGACCCTTTCTGACTAGCAGATGACAGCAAGATGACAATCCTGTCATCTTCACTGATTTAAGTACTGCTAATAGAGCTATTGCGTTATAGTTGACTCACTTTAAAAGCGTTACGACTCAGCACTACTGGTATAAATTTTACTTGCGTGCTGCTCTCCCTAGAGGCTGCACAACCTATGTTTAAAAAAAGCATGCCAGTAGCGCTATGTCATTTTTAGAGTGTATTAGCTATAAGTATCACAAGGAAAAAGCATGAAAGTGTTATTGGTAGAAGATGAGCATAAGCTGGGCGAATATATAAAAAAGGGTCTAAGCGAAGCAGGTTTCATCGTTGAGCATCAAGCGACGGGACTAGACGGCTATCACGCAATGATGATGAATACCTTCAACGTCATCATTATGGATGTCATGCTGCCTGACGTTAGCGGCTTTGAGCTGGTGCGCAATTATCGCGCGGCAGGCAAGCATACGCCTGTGCTGTTTTTAACGGCCAAAGATGAGCTGAGCGATAGAGTAAAGGGTATTGAGATCGGCGGAGATGATTATTTGACTAAACCTTTTGCTTTTGCCGAGCTTATCGTACGTATCAAAAGCTTACTGCGCCGAGCCAATCAAGCGGATTATCAAAACACGGTCATGCAACTTGCCGATCTCAAGCTAGATATCGCTAAGCGCACAGTGCACCGAGGAGAGACGCCCATCAAGTTGACGGCAAAAGAGTTTGCTTTATTACAATTTATGCTTGAGCGCCAAGGGGAGGTATTGCCGCGCTCGGTGATCGCCTCGCAAGTATGGGACATGAATTTTGATAGCGATACCAATGTCATAGATGTGGCAATACGGCGGCTACGGCTCAAAGTAGATGATGAGTTTACAGTGAAGCTCATTCATACCATACGCGGTATGGGCTATAAGTTAGAGGAAATACAAAACGCTGAGAAGGACGAGTGTTCTGTTGCTCAAACTAACGCGATCGATGTGGAATAATATGGCTTATAACGCTGACAATCGTCGTCTGCCACTGTTATGGCGCACGCTATTATTATTAACGATTTTTGTAGTGCTCTCGCAGATAGTGATCTATATCTGGGTTCAGCACTCAGTGAAGGGTCATTTTGAAGAAATGGACGCTGAGATTATCACTCATGCCGCCTTTAATTGGCGTCAGCGTCTAAGCGATCTTGATTCGCAAAATCCAAACGCTACTCTGTCAGAATCAACCTACCCCTCTTTGATACCCAAAGACAAGCATCTGCATTCCTCAGCGCTTGATTATGATCTCAAAAGTGTCATTACCAATAAGCAAGGACAGCTATTAGCCACTACCCCTGCTAGCTTCGCTAATGAATTGGGTGATAATTTTGATCTACTAGCTTTACGACAAAACAACGCTCAGCAGCAATTCGTTACTCATATAAATGACAGGCATTACCGCGCTATCGTTATCGAAAATCAGCAAGCACTGGTACTTATTGCGCTCCCTATCGATGTTCATCATCAGTATTTATTGCAGTTTAACCGCCAGCTTAGCCTGATCTTATTAGTTATTACCCTGCTGCTAGTGTCTATCGCCGCCTTGAGTGTCTATTGGGGCTTTGCGCCGCTGTCGACTATCATGCAAAAGATGCAAGCGATCCGTCCTGACAGGCTCGATCAGAGACTCAATGTCGATGAAATGCCAAGAGAATTGCGGCCTTTGGCGGCGTCCTATAACTTGATGCTGACCAAACTTGAGAATAATTTTGACTCGTTATCGCGCTTCTCGGATAATATCGCGCACGAGCTACGCACGCCACTCGCGACGCTCACCACCCAAACCCAAGTCATGCTCAGTAAGCCCAGAGACACTGTAGAATATGTCGAGCAGCTCCATCATCAGCACGACACCCTCGCGCAGTTATCAAATCTGATCAATAACATGCTACTACTCGCCAAAACCCAAAAAGGGCTTAACGACTCGCAGTTAAAGCCTGTCAATATTGACGCTCTTCTCACTAAACTTATCGACTACTTTGAGCTAATAGCAGAAGAGCGCGAGATAGCTTTTGAAAAAAATGGTGCGTTTGGTTCGGTATTAGGAGACGACAGCTTACTGCAAAGGCTATTTGCCAACTTATTGTCCAATGCCATCTATTACGCGACGAGCGAGAGCGTCATAGTGATTAAATCTGTGACTGATCACTATGAGAAGACAAAAATGACTATCACTAATCAACTAAATGAGCCTTTAGCCCAAAGCGAAACTGACAAACTATTTGAGCGCTTTTATCGTCAAGACAAAGACCATCAGCATCAAGCAGGTGCGGGTTTGGGCTTATCTATCGTGCAAGCGATTGCCAAGGCTCATAATGGCAAAGTGAGTATTCGTATCAAAGAGGAGTATTATTTTGAGGTACAGATCGAGTTGCCGAGCTTGAAATAATATTTTCGCTATTTTTATTATTACAGAACAGGTTTTGGTCACCGTTTGGTCACCGAGCAGGTGCTCATTGACTCCTAAAAGATAAAGCTCATGCGCAAAAACCTATCATTCATGCATTGTTAAAGGGTAGATCATTTGATAAAGATGAATAGATAGAAAGTGTCTAGCACTTATAAATAAAGGCTTTAAGGAGAATTGCAGACACAAAAAAACCTCAAACAAGCTAATGTTTGAGGCGAAACTTGCTTAAACTTTACAGTTTAAATTCGTTTTAAATATGGCGCAGCGGACGGGACTCGAACCCGCGACCCCCGGCGTGACAGGCCGGTATTCTAACCAACTGAACTACCGCTGCTTAGGTCGTCTAGCTTTTTTAACACAAGCTAATAAGTGGTGGGTGATGACGGATTCGAACCGCCGACATTCTGCGTGTAAGGCAGACGCTCTACCAACTGAGCTAATCACCCTGAGCGAGGATATAACGAAGCACTGCTTCGTCCGAGCGCAAGAGAATTTACATTGTCGTAAATTCTATAAAACTCTGCCTACACTAGATGTTACTGAATTTTCCTTAAAGGGAAAATTCTAGAAACCTTAACCCAAAACTGAGTTTAAAATTTCTTAGATCTAGCTAATCAAGACTGTCACCTCTTAATCAACTTCTAACAGCTCAGAACCAATAAAGCCCCTTGCTGTGGGTGTGTATTATATAGATTTAGTAAGAGCTGTCAAATAGTTTTCATCATTTTTAGCAAAGTTTTTTGTCTTTTGTAGCCCTTAACTATCAAGCAGTTGTTTTTATTGATTTTATATTCTAAAAATATTTATTCACTGCCTGCTAATCATGGCTTATGATTAACGATAAACTTACTTACTGTCAGCCAGCGCCTTTTCAATATCGGCTTTAATAGCATCAGGCTTAGTGGTTGGCGCATAACGATCAAGCACTTGGCCATCTCTGCCTATCAAAAACTTAGTGAAGTTCCACTTAATACCATCGGTAAGTAAGCCGCCCTTTTGCTCTTTAAGCCACTTAAAGATTGGATGCGCGTCGCTACCATTAACATCGACTTTGGCCATCATCGGAAAGCTAACACCATAATTCTTTTGACAAAAAGCGCCAATCTCTTCATTACTACCAGGATCTTGACTCCCAAATTGATTACACGGGAAGCCAATAACCGTCAAGCCTTGATCTTTATACTGCTCATTTAGGGTTTCAAGCCCCTCAAACTGCGGTGTAAAACCACATTGACTCGCGGTATTAACCACTAATAATACTTGACCTTTAAATTCATCTAAAGGCTGAATCGAGCCATCCATACGCTCAGCCGTAAAATCATAAATAGTACTCATCACTCATCCTTAATTGAATTATAGTTCGTTTGTCGCTCTGCCCAAAAAATAAGGGAGCTGTTATCAGCTCCCTTACTATATATCAAAGTTTGAGTAATCAATAGCGAGTATTGAATGCCGATTAGTCTTCAGCTTTATCTAAATCGATCGATACTGAGTTGATGCAATAGCGCATACCTGTCGTCTCACGCGGACCATCAGGGAACACATGGCCCAAATGTGCATCACAGTTACTGCAAGTGACCTCAGTACGGCGCATACCTAGCGAATCATCGACGTGCTCATCGATAGCGGCATTATCGATCCCTTGATCGAAACTTGGCCAGCCACAGCCGGCATCAAACTTGCTTTCTGAGTCAAACAATTTGGCACCGCAAGCTTTACAGCGATAAACGCCTTTGTCATTGACGTCATTATAAGCGCCAGTAAAAGGACGCTCAGTGCCCTTCTCGCGGAGGACATGATACTCATCTGCAGTTAAACGCTGCTTCCAGTCGGCTTCGGTTAACTGGGCAATCTCTTCTTTGGTAAGTTGGCTGTCTTGCATAGTCATTCCTTATTCTTGTTTGCTTTCTAAAAATTTTGAGTCTTCAAAACTTTTTTGCCTTATAAGATATGGTGGTTATCGCTAATTATTCAACATATCGACGATTATGATTACTCGAACCACACGTTAAGGCGCTCTTGTATTTTTGTAAATAAAAAAATATTTTAAATTTCAATCGAACTCAAAGGCACTTTCTAAAGCATTGATATTATTGCATTAACTCAAAAGCATCTCCTTAGTATTATATAGATAAACTACATATTGCAAGAATAACTTGCATTGAAATAGGTTAGACGGCTTGCATTGCCAGTATTAATGCAATAATATCTTGCATTGAGGCACTCTATAAAGCGTTAATAAGCTGAGGTTAAAATAATTATGAGTAAAACCCAAGATGAATCCGCTCAAGACCAGCGTTTGGCACAAGCTGAAAGACTGGTACAACTGCGCCGTGACAAAGGGTTAACCGCTGAGCAGTTGGCACAAGCGATGACCAAAGCAGGCGCTAAAGTCAGTCGCGGCGCTATCTCTAATTGGGAGCGCGGTATCAATGGTATTGTCTCCTCCAAGTTGCCTACACTGGCACGACTTTTGGGATGCACGGAAGGCTATTTACTTCGCGGTGACAATGATAGCGATAGGCATCAACTCAACCCTCAGTCCATAACGACAAATCAAAATAAATCCTCGCCAGCTTATGATAAACCAACCCAACAATCAGATATTGACTCTAATGCTCACACGACAGACCAAAATAAAACACCTCAAGATAAGAGGCTTCAAGACAAGGAAGAGACGACTATGACTGAACTTAAAAAGTCTGAAAAACTACAAAACGTTTGCTACGACATTCGTGGTCCTTTATTAAAAACAGCTAATAAAATGGAAGCCGAAGGTCAACGTATTCTCAAGCTCAACGTCGGTAACCCTGCCCCCTTTGGCTTAGAAGCGCCGCATGAGATCCTGCGAGATGTGGCAATGAACCTGCCAGAAGCGACAGGATATTCAGACTCACAAGGCATCTTTTCAGCGCGTAAAGCGGTGCTGCAGTATTATCAGTCCAAGGGTCTGTTATCAGCAGTCGATGTGCGTGATGTATACCTAGGCAATGGCGTCTCAGAGCTGATTGTGATGACCATGCAGGCACTGATGAACGATGGCGATGAAGTTCTCATCCCAATGCCCGATTATCCACTATGGACGGCAGCGACTAACCTCTCTGGTGGTACCGCGGTGCACTATCGCTGCAATGAAGACGATAACTGGCAGCCTGATATCGAAGATATTAAAGCAAAAATTACGAGCAAAACTAAAGGCATCGTCGTTATCAATCCCAATAACCCGACTGGGGCGCTGTACTCAGATGAGAACCTAAAACAGATCATCGAAGTCTCTAAAGAGCACAATTTGATTATTATGGCGGACGAGATTTATGACCGCGTGCTATATGACGATGTCGAACATAAGCCGATGAGCACGCTTACCGATGAAGTTTTAGTCCTATCTTATAACGGCTTGTCAAAATCACACCGTATTGCAGGGTTTCGCGCCGGCTGGATGATGGTGTCTGGTAAAAAGCAACATGCGACGGACTTTATCGAAGGTTTAGATATGCTCGCCTCTATGCGCCTGTGCTCAAACGTACAAGGACAGTATGCCATTCAAACCGCGATGGGCGGCTACCAAAGCATGAAAGAGCTGACCTCAGAGAAAGGTCGCTTGTTCAAGCAGCGCGAAATGGCAATCTCGCGTCTTAATGCGATTCCTGGTATTTCTTGTACTATGCCGCAAGGGGCGTTTTACTGCTTTCCAAAGATGGACCCTGAAATCTATCCGGTCAAAGACGATATGCAGTTTATGATGGACTTATTGATTGATGAGAAGGTACTGATGGTACAAGGCACTGGTTTTAATTGGGATACTCCCGACCATTTCCGCTTAGTATTCTTACCTAATCTGCATGATTTAGAGAATGCTATGGACCGCTTAGATCGTTTCTTTGCCAAAAAACGTCAACAGTACGGCACAGATAAAACAGCCCATAAAACTGTTAACAAACAAGCCCTTGAAGCTTAAGTTAATGACAAAAACTATCATCATAAATTAAACCCAAATCATACTCTATTGTAGTAAAAAAGCTTATCGATGGTTATCGATAAGCTTTTTTTAATACTAAATTTTTGACCCGTCGGTTTCATCATTTTATAGTTAATATCTTACTAACTAAAAATCTGATTGAGTATTAAGAAACTAATAGCCGATAACGCTGCTGCGACTGGTAAAGTAATAACCCATGCCAGTCCAATAGGCTTCATGAGCGCCCAATTGGTGTTTCTATTGACGATACCGATACCTAAAACCGCGCCTACTAAGGTATGCGTGCTCGATACGGGTAAGCCTAAAGTCGAAGCGCCCATTACCACGCCTGCGGCAGCAAGCTCAGCTGAAAAGCCAGAGGCCGGATGCATTTTGGCAAGGTTAGTGCCGACCGTTTGAATCACCTCTTTACCGATAAACCATAAGCCAACGATAAGCGCTACCCCAAAGGTGAGCATCACAGGCGATGGTACTGCTGCCTCTGAGGCAATAGTATTCGTTCGAATCACATCCATAATGGCGGCAAAAGGACCTACTGCGTTAGCAATGTCGTTAGAGCCATGACTGAAGGCAAAGGCTGACGCGGTGAAGACCTGCATCCAGCTGAACATAATAAAGGTCGCTTTGGTCAGATCCTCTTTATGCTTACCGCGAATACTCTTAGTATAGATATAAGTGGCTAGCCAAACTAGTGCACTTATCATACCCATGATTAAGAAGCCTTGTAGGGTCGTCATATTGCTATTGACGTTTTTAAGGCCTTTAAACACGACTAACGAGGTCATCACCGCCCCGCCCATAGCTGCCAAGATAGGTACCCACTTCTTCAGAGCTTTTAGGGTATCTAAGCTTTCACGCTCATGCTCGACGATATATAACTTTTTATAATAGTCTGTCTCTAAGTCCTCAACGTCACAATCATCGTCTTTATAAATGTCTTGATCGCGAAGCATGGCTGAGGTATAGGAGAGCTGCTCGGACTCAGTCATCGCATCAAGGCGTTCTTTGTGCTCTTTTTTGATGGATTTTTTATCGGCTTTTAGCTCTGCAATTTGCGCTTCTGCATGATCGTTATAGTCGATGACGTTACGTTTGATATGACCATATAAGAAGTAAGAAAGCACGCCGCCTAATAAGGGCGATAATACCCAAGAGACAGCGATAGTGCCGATGGTGCCCCAATCTACGGTTGAGAGCGCCATCTCAGTACCACCTAGAGTGATACCTAATACGATAGAGCTACCCACTACCCCGCCAATAATGGAGTGCGTGGTTGAAACGGGTAGACCTTTTTTGGTGGCAAATAATAACCAAAACGCGGCGGCAATCAAAGCGGAGAGCATGACATAAATAAACTGATTCGGACTGACTGCCAAACCGTCCAAATCCACAATACCACTGCGAATAGTATCAGTCACTTCACCGCCCGCTAATACGGCGCCTGATACTTCAAATATCGCGGCTACTCCCAAAGCTTGCGGAATAGTTAGCGTTCCTGCCCCTACTGAGGTGCCAAAGGAGTTTGCGACGTCATTACCACCGATATTGAATGCCATAAAGACACCAAAGGCAGTAGCAACGATAAACAACGTCGTCTGCTGACGCATAGTGTAGTCGAGACCCCACCATAAAAAATAGCTGGTCATCGCAGTCAGTAAAATAGCAAAAAATAAATTGATTCTCATAGAACCAACCGGCTTGGTTGATGCTGTAGAGTTGCTGCTAATACCCATAAAATGAGACGCCTTGAGTAAGATTAAAGAGACTTGCTAGTGATAATGATGTCACAACACACGCTATACCCTGCTCAGTTGCGTGATTGCGGCTTAACTTCATCGTGCTTGAATCTGGATAGAGCTACTCTTTGAATGTATAGCAATTCTTATAAACTTGCATGCTATAGACATACAATTAAGCCGCAAGTAACAGTCTAAATCAATTGATTAAGGCAGCTCGCGGCTTAGGTATCTAGCAGTTATTTAAATAAAGAATAGCCGCTGATAAGTTTATTAGAATGAAACCATTAGAATTAGAACAAATCATTAGAATGAGACAATGAAATATCAAAGCTATAAACATTGACACATTGTATCCAGGACTAACCCTCAAGATCAAAGAGTCATCAGCCCCTATTCGTGCGCCTATTATATTAAAAATTCAGCACTTATGCACAATGAAATTGCCAAAATTGTAACGACAGGTTTATGAGCGCAATTCTTTTTGTTTATCTGCTTATTTTACTTTTTATTCCGCCACTTTTCGGAGGCTTGTAGTTGTTCAATTGCATGATCGAGTACATCGAGACGCGCACGGCGCTTGTCATTGGTCGCGACAATACACCAAGGCGCATGCTCAGTATTGGTATGCGCCAGCATATCAGCCGCCGCTTGTACATAATCTTGCCACCTCTCACGGTTGCGCCAATCATCATCAGTGAGTTTGAATTTTTTATGCGGCGTCTCTCGTCTTGCCTCAAAGCGCTTGAGCTGCTCATCCTTATCAATAGCCAGCCAGTATTTAATGACTAGCGTGCCTGCTGCTTGTAGATCCGCCTCAAAGCGATTGATCTCTCCATAAGCGCGTTGCCAATCAGCAGGCTCAGCAAACCCTTCAATACGCTCGACCAATACTCGCCCGTACCAAGTACGATCGAAGATAGCGATACGGCTGATGCGATCCGTTTGCTCGTTAGGTAGCCGCGTCCAAAATCGCCAGAGATAAGGATGCTGTAGCTCATAGAGCATGGGTGCGCCGATATTATAAATCTGATACTCGCGCGGATCGAGTGGTGCAACCATTCTTTTGATAGAGCCGCCCTTGCCTGCCGCGTCCATACCTTCAAAAGCAAATACCACATGACGACCTCTGCGAGCTCGTATTAACTTCGCAAACTCAGCTTGCTTGTCCGCTAGCTTCTCTTTGTAATCCGACTTATCTAAATCATGGTCTTTGATATCAGTGAGCGCTTTTGGCACCTCCGTATCTGTAAAAACAGCCGCTGTACAATCAGGCGAGTCAGGTGCTGCAGGGTTGTCTAGGTTTTCTTTCGCAGGTTTCTCACTACTCGCTAGTGCCGTTTGTATAGCATGCAGGACTTCGTGACAAAAGCTCGTTTGTGCTTGCGACTTGTCATTGCCATCAATAATGATCCAGTCGCCTTGTTGGCGCAGTATCGTTGCTGCTATCAAGTTAAACTGCTCTAGCACCTTCTCATCGCACCAGTCTATCTGATACAGATACTGAGGATCTGCTGTATCATCATTTAGGCGCTCCTTTAACGTCTCAGCATCGATATGAAACCAACACTTCAATACCTTAGTATGATTGGCACTCAAATCTTGCTCAAAAGTTTTTAGCTCAGCCAATTGCTCTTTTAAATAAACGTGCCAATCCGTTGTTGGCAGTTTTTGTTGTACCTCCGCGCCGTTTGTTGATTTATCTTGAATCATGCGCATGACGTTATGTATCAGATCGGCGTACCAGTTACCAAAATAAACCATGACATCGCCGTGACGCGGCATCGCTTTAGTATGCGCCTGCCAGATAGGTTGATAAGCTAATGGCGGGTAGCCAATTGTGGCCTCTACTTTTAGTAGCCTTGGATCGACCCATTGCCTCAGCTGCTTAACTGAGCTGCCTTTACCCGCTTGCTCCATACCATTGACAAGCACCAGTAAGCCGGTAGGTTTATTGGCTGGCGGCGGGGTCTGCTGCCTTGTCGCTCTAAGCGCAAACTGAGCTGTAACTAACGCTAGGCGCAAATCGTCTTTATCCATCGAAAATTCACTCAATGGATTGGGAGTTAGACGGCTACTGACCACCTTTGGATCAAGCTTATCGCTAACTCCTTGTAGTCGATCTTTTGGTAGCTTTTGCTTGTCAAGCTTACGGTTTGGCTGCTGCTTTGACATGATAGTGACTCACTTTTTATAGAGGTTTGTCAGGTAAAGAGGAGATAATTCTGCTCTTGTAGTCAGGTATAGGACATTATTATTAGTAGTGCTAGCTGGCAGATATTGATTTATTAGCTTTTATTTATAATAGCATTCACTTGCCATAGGCATAACCTCGCTATGTAACAGTTTGCCGTTTGTATTCTGTTTTATTTAAGGGTAACTTTATAGTAGGGTTGGTTTTATTATTTAAATTACATAGGATTAGCTGTCATGACCGCTTTTTCAGAGTTGCAACAACATCTAATTCGTTATTGGGAGCTCCCTTATCACGATGATGAAACTCTCAATCAAGCACTAAACGAAGTGCAGACTTGGCAGCGCCTGCGCATTCAACATACTCATAAAGAGCTATTTTCACAGCCTAACAATCAACTGATGGCAGATTATTTTCTGACGCAGCTCTATGGCGGCGAAAAATTTAAACTACTAGCGGTACAATTAGCTCGAGTGTTGCCAAAAGCGCAAAAGCTTGAGCGTTTGGTTAAAGAGTCGGTACTAGAAACCGCTAGTATGTCGATTCAAGCAGCGATTGTAGCGATTGAGATGGACTTATATTTAGCTCAGTGGCTAGTTGACAATCAGCTGCCCATTAACGAAAAAAACGTCATGCTCGCTTATAGTGTGACCGATAAATCTGCTGAGCGCCGTGAGCAGCTTAGTCAATTAAAAGAGGTCTGTTACCGTACTGACAAGTACTTCAATTCATTCTTACTACAAAAAGCTTTTGCCTTAGCCAAAAGTACTGCTTACAATCTTAACTATCAGCCGCTTTATGATTTTGTGGAAGCGGGTTTTGCGGCGATGAAACCGCTTGAAAGTGTTAGCAGCTTCATCGATCCTTTTTGTGCCCGTGAACTTGCGATTATTGAGCAAATACATCGCCGTAAGCATGATAAAGGCGACAAAAATAGAGGCTTTAAGGTATCATAGGCCCATATAGAAGTAACAGATGGATCGTGGATACGCAATTAATATTGATAGTCGATTCCAAATAACTTCGCTATTGTTTGTGTCATGCTTCGTCCATTCATGATTACTAATTTATCATTGTATTACTCACAGTTAGGTTTCAATCCCTAATGTCTATACTTAGTTAGGTTTTAATAGAGGATTTTTATGTCGGCATTATCAGAACTACAGCATCATCTAACGCGCTTTTGGCAATTGCCTTATCATGATAATGCAGCGCTGAATGAAAAACTCATTGAAGTGCAAGCATGGCAGCGCGCCCGTATTGAACAAACTCACGCCGATGCCTTTGAACAACCAAAAAACCGACCGATGGCAGATTATTTTTTGACGCAGCTTTATGGCGGTGATGAGTTCAAAAATCTTGCCGAACAGCTACAGCGCATCGTCCCTAAAGCCAAAAAAGTAGAGCGTTTTGCGCCTGCTACAGCGTTAGAAACAGGGAGTATGGCTATCTACGCCGCTATTTTAGCCATTGAATTAGACTTGCATTTGGCGCAGTGGTTAATAGCGCAAGACTTGCCCGTTAATGCAGAGACTATGATTCGTGCTTATCGTGCGGTCGATGAAGCGGATGAGCGCCGAGCTCAGCTTGCTAACCTGAAAGAAGTCTGCTACCGCACCGATAAATATATCAATTCATTTATGCTACGCAAGGCTTTTGCCATGACAAAAGGTACTGCCTATCGCCATAATTATCAGCCGCTATATGATTTTATCGATGCAGGATTTACTGCTATGCGGCCGCTAAAGAGCGTCAAAGGCTTTATAGAGCCTTTTTGCGCGCGCGAGCTTGCCATTGTTGATCAAGTCCATGCCGCGGATAATGGCGACACAGTTACCGTGTTTGCTGTATCATAGCGCTACAAATACGAGCATTAGCGCTCCTAAATCAATAACTAGCCATGCGTATCAGTAATAGGATAATCTTATGAATAACAATGCCAATGATACTCTTAACAATAATATCAATACGACTCATCTCGATACTAGTATGCATAGCAAGCCTAACTCTCATAGCGACTTGCAGGACCAGTTGGTCAAAGATAGTATCGCTAATAACCAAAATATTACCGCACAGGTTCAAGCTCGCCAAATTCCTGTGCCTAAAGTTAAGAATCAAACCATTATGAATGCTAATAAAACTGACACCAACAATAATAAGACGGCTAGTCCTAAAACCAATGATTTCACACAGGTACAAGACCTGCCAGTAGGAACGCCGCAAGGTCAACAAACCATGCTATCTAACAACAGTACGACGAATGCAGCTTCCGATAACCACACCCAGTCTCAAAGCAATAATGCCACAGTCAAAAAAACGGCCTTTAATCAGCGCGATGATATCAATAACCCGCATACGCCTGATACTGATGGCTTAGAGCAAACGCATTTTGGCTATAAGACTGTTAATAAAGCTGAGAAACAAGCGCGCGTGGCGGACGTCTTTACCTCAGTCGCCAAAAAATACGACATCATGAATGATTTAATGTCCTTTGGTATCCACCGGTTATGGAAGCGCTTTGCTATCAGCTTATCGGGCGTTCGCGCTGGCCAAAAGGTGCTTGATATTGCAGGCGGCACAGGCGACTTGGCTAAAGTATTCAGCCGTGAAGTCGGTCGTCATGGTCATGTGGTGTTATCAGATATTAACGCCGCTATGCTCGAGGTTGGCCGCGAGCGCTTAATCAATGCCGGCTGCAATAATGTCGATTTTGTTCTTGCCAATGCTGAGACTCTAGCGCCTTTCGATGACGAGAGCTTTGATCTATTGACCATCAGCTTTGGTTTGCGTAACGTCACGGATAAAGATGCAGCGCTGCGCTCTATGTACCGTGTGTTAAAGCCTGGCGGCCGTTTGCTGATATTAGAATTCTCGAAACCTATTTTTGAACCTTTATCTAAGGCCTATGATTTATACTCATTTACGGCGCTCCCGATGATGGGTAAAATCGTCGCTAACGACTCAGAGAGTTATCAGTATTTAGCAGAGTCTATTCGTATGCATCCCAATCAGCAGACGCTCAAACAGATGATGGAGCAAGCGGGTTTTGTCAATTGCGATTATCATAACTTAACTGCGGGTATCGTTGCGGTGCATCGCGGTTTTAAAGCGTAACGGTTAACACTTATCGTTCAAAGCTGAAACCCTAATCTTATTACTGTGAGAATATTATGCTAACGGTCTTACTTTTGGCAGGCGCTGAAAAGCTTATTAATGTCGCTTTGATGAGTGATGAGATCACCCAAGCCGGTCTTGAGCCTCTTGCTGGTAAAGTGCTGCGCCTCAATATGGCGGTGCCTGAGCTGCATTTAGACGTCATATTCAATCATAAGCGCCTGCGTTTTGAGCCAGTAACGATTCCTAGTGTGTTTGAGCCGCGCGGCGGTGATCCCTCAAGTGTTAATAAGTTAGATGAGCGCGCGCAAGCGGATATGGATATGACGCGGCTAGGCCATAGTCAGCCTGACTGCATTGTTACTGTAGATAATCCCGCGCAGCTGCTCAACTTGATGCGCGACGCCAAAGGTAACTTGCCCATTGAAGGCGATTACAAAGTGCTGATGCAGCTCAAGCAGTTGATCGCTGGGTTTGACCCTGACATTGCCGGTCAGCTAGAGCCATTGATTGGCAAACCTATGGCAAGTCAGCTACAGCTGCTGATTACTCAGCTAAAATGGAGTCTACGCCACAGTGGTAAGCGCGTCTTTGATGATGTCACCGACTGGGCCAATGATATCGCTGGCACTAGTGAGCCTGATCCAACGGATAAAGCTGAGGTTAATGATTTAAAGCAGCAACTTCTTAAACTGCGCGCCGATGTCGAGCGTGAAGAGGCTAAGCTATCAGCGCTTAGAATGGAACAAGCGCGTTTAAGACAAAATCAATAATCTATTGCGATATCTTCTCAAACACAACTGTCACTGTTTTAATCTTGCATCTTATCTAGAGTAATTATTGTCCATGCTATTATCTCACCGCGCACGCTTACTCGAGCTTTGGCGTATTGCCGCCAGCTATCGACTTGACACCCATTTTCCTGTAGAAGAGGCGCCGCAGCTGCAACCAATAGCGCGTTTACTGCGTTTGCACCCTGCCGCTTGGGGCAAAAAGCATCAGCCTAATGCCGTCAAGTACGCGTTAGAGGATATGGGCACATTATTTCTAAAACTAGGTCAGCTGCTCTCGACCCGTCGCGATTTAGTGCCGCCTAACATCATCGAACAGCTCATTCAACTGCAAGATAAGGTCAAGCCTTTCGATGTCGATACGGCTATCGCCCAAATCGAAGATAGCAAGCAGGGTTTAGGTCAGACTATTGACACCTTATTCGCCCGCTTCGATACCAAACCTTTGGCCGCTGCCTCTATTGCACAAGTACATACCGCCGCCCTACCCGATGGCCGCGAAGTGGTTGTCAAAGTGGTACGCCCTGATATCCGTAAGACTATTGTTGCTGATTTTGAGCTGCTGCGAGAGTTTGCTAATTGGGCCTCTGCACGGATAGAAGCGGCGCGTGCGGTCCATCTAATCGATATCGTCGAAGACTATCGGCAAGTGATGCTCAATGAGCTGGACTTAACGCTAGAGGCCGATAATACCACTAAGATGCGCAGTAACTTCTTAGGCTCAGCGCTGATGTACGTACCTGAGGTTTATGACGCCTCGAAAAACGTCATGGTGATGGAGCGCATTCAAGGTGTGCCGATCTCGCAAGTAGAAGTCTTTGATAAGCTTGGCTATGACCGCGCGGCATTAGCAGAAAAAGGCTTAACGATATTTTTTACCCAAGTCTTTCGTGATAACTTCTTTCATGCCGATATGCATCCGGGTAATGTCTTTGTCGAGACCCCACCTGTTAAAACTCTTGCCAATGAGATAACCCCTGTCGATTTAGGTCATGCACCGCGTTACATCGGGCTTGATTGCGCCATTATGGGCACGTTATCCAATGATGATCAGCTGATAGTCGCGCGGATGCTACTAGCGGTAATGAATAATAATTTTACCGCCTTAGTTGATATTGTTAGCCGCGCCGGCTGGATACCGCCTAATACCGATAAACACGCTTTGGTTCGTGACATGCGTCGCACTGTCGGCCCTATGCTACAAAAATCTATCAATGAGATTGATTTTGCCGGTGTCTTAATGCAGATATTAGACATCGCTCGCCGCCATCATATGAGTATTCCGCCGCAGCTGATGCTACTGCTCAAAACCTTAGTCCATGTTGAGGGTCTAGGCCGAGATCTGTATCCAGAGCTTGATATTTGGTCGTTAGCTAAACCGATTCTGAGCGGCTGGATCAAAGAACAACTTGATCCTATGCGTAACTTGCAACAGCTTCGTAAGCAGCTGCCTGAGATTTTATTATCGAGCACTGATATCCCAAAACTCCTCGATCAAGGGCTACAAAGCTTGGCTTCTCAAGGCTCCAGACAAGACAGCCAACTGCGCGAGATACAGCAAATACGCGCTGATATGCTCAATGACCGTCGCCGCGACTGGTTAGCATTAGCAGGATTTGCTATCAGCATTGCGATTGCCACCCAAGTCATCGGTTGGCTTGCGCCTCTATTTTATATTTTAGCGGTACTTGCAGTTGTCTGGCGTATTTTAGCTTAATAGCAACCTTCAAGCCTTGTCTGTGGAATGGCGCTGTTAAAATTAGTAGCGCTATTAAAGTTTCTGCTGTCACCTTAATTACTATAGCCAATTCGAAATAAAATCAATACGCTAATATCGTAGTGCTACGGGTACAAATTTTTCTTGCTTGCTGTGCGCTTCGCACTTTTTGAGGCTGCGAAACCTACGTTTAAAAAAAGCATCCCAGTAGCACGTATCGGTTTTAAAGTGAATCGATTATATAAGATGTTACCGCCTATCTATTTCTAGGAGCTAGCTATGTCTGCCCAAAGCCCTCTCGATCCCTATACTAAAAGCAGTCTGCAATCTGACAAGGATGGTTCTCAGAATAACTCTAATCATAAAAAACAACTCCCTACGCCAGATCATAGCGCCGCTATTGCAGCGCTAAAACAGAGGTTTGGTAAGCAGCTTAGTACCAACCTAACCACTCGCGAGCAGCATGGTCATACTATGACTTGGTTGACCAATCAGCCACCCGATGCGGTGTTGAGCGTTTACGGTAAGCAGGAAGTCGCTGCAGCTGTCGCTATCTGTAATGACTATAAAATGCCAGTGATACCTTTCGGTATTGGCTCGTCATTAGAAGGCCAACTCAATGCGCCATATGGGGGCCTATGCATCGATATGCATGCTATGGACACTATCTTGCAGGTGCATAACGAAGATCTAACCGTGACCGTGCAGCCTGGCGTCACCCGCGAGCAGCTTAATCACTATCTGCGCGATACCGGACTGTTCTTTCCGATAGATCCCGGTGCTAACGCTAGCATCGGCGGTATGGTTGCGACTCGCGCCTCAGGCACTAACGCGGTACGTTACGGCACTATGAAAGATGTGGTACTAGCGCTCGAAGTGGTCACCGCTAATGGCGAAATCATCCGTACTGGCACCCGCGCCGAAAAGTCCGCTGCCGGTTATGATTTGACACGCTTAATAATCGGTTCTGAGGGTACGCTAGGCATAGTGACCGAAGTGACGCTCAAGCTATTTGGTATCAGCGAATGTATCGGTAGCGGTCTCTGCCACTTCCCTACTGTTGAAGAGGCCTGTCAGGCGGTGATGCTGACCATTCAAATGTGCTTACCTATTGCTCGTATTGAGCTGTTAGATAGCTTGCAAGTAAAGGCCTGCAACGTTTACGCTAATCTAAATTTGCTAGAGACGCCGACTTTATTTGTCGAGTTTCATGGTACTGAGGCTAGCGTACGCGAACAGGCTGAGACCTTTAACGAGATCATAGAAGAGTTTAATGGTAGCGACTTTGTATGGGATACCAATGAGACGGAACGCAAACGACTATGGCAAGCTCGGCACAATGCTTATCATGCCAGCTCAGCTTTGCGACCTGAAGCCAGCGCCTTATCGACAGACGCCTGCGTGCCTATATCGCGTTTAGCTGAATGCGTCAGTGCAACGGCGAAGGACATCGAAGACTCCGGCATGATAGGCCCAATCGTTGGTCATGTCGGCGATGGTAATTTTCACGTCTTACTATTGGTCGATACTGATGACCCAAAGGAGATCAGCACCGCTGACGCCATTATTAGCCGATTAGCAGTACGTGCTATCGAGATGGATGGCACTTGCACGGGTGAGCATGGTATCGGTCAAGGCAAACAAAAATACATGGCGCAAGAACACGGTAATGCTGTCGCTGTTATGCAGGCTATAAAGTCCGCACTAGACCCTAATAACATCTTAAACCCTGGTAAAATTTGGCCATAGCCGCTAGCTGTGACGGAATAATCCGCTTTTAGTTGTTTTTATTGGCTGATATTAAAAACGCGCTAACTTTACGAGTCAGCGCGTTTTTAATGAGTAAAGAATTTTAGCCTTACTCCATCTGATCGATAGCCATTTGCGTCAATATGCGCCCGCGCGCGGTACGCAGCACATAACCTTGTTGAATCAGATACGGCTCAATAACATCCTCAAGCGTACCTCTATCCTCAGCCATCGCTGCAGCGACTGCTTCCACCCCCGCAGGCCCGCCATCAAAACGCTCTAGCAAAATCTCGATATAACGTCTATCTAGATGATCAAGTCCGCGTCTATCGACTGCTAGCATATCAAGCGCACTTGCCGCTATCACCCCGTTAATACTACCATCACCTCTGACCTCGGCATAATCGCGCACACGGCGCAGCAAGCGATTGGCAATCCTTGGCGTACCGCGAGCACGGCGCGCGATCTCCACAGCACCATCCTCGCTCATAGGCACGCGCATTAGCCGCGCCGCTCGGCTTACAATAGTAGTCAGATCCGCGATATTGTAAAACTCTAGCCGCTGCACGATACCGAAGCGATCGCGCAGTGGTGAGGTCAGCAAACCCGCTCGCGTCGTCGCCGCCACCAAAGTAAAAGGTGGCAAATCAAGCTTAATAGAGCGGGCAGCAGGCCCTTCACCAATCATAATATCAAGCTGAAAGTCCTCCATCGCAGGATAGAGAATCTCTTCGATAACAGGGCTTAAACGGTGAATCTCATCAATGAATAGCACATCGCCCGCTTCTAAATTGGTCAGCATCGCTGCCAAATCGCCAGCACGCTCAAGCACCGGCCCTGAGGTTGAGCGCAAATTACCGCCCATCTCTCGCGCGATAATATTCGCCAGTGTCGTCTTACCTAGCCCTGGTGGGCCAAATATCAGCGTATGATCTAGCGCCTCATCACGAGCCCGCGCCGCACCGATAAACACCTCCATCTGCTCACGGACTACCGGCTGTCCAATATATTCAGCGAGCAATGACGGACGAATATTGGCATCAGGAGCATCGCCTGCGCCTTCTAAAGGATTGATTAATCGCTCTTGAGTCATAGTTATATCGTTTTATAAAGAATATTAGGGTATTAAATAGCATAACTAAAGTGCTTGCCTGTGTCATGCATAAACGCTCAGTAAGGGGCAATATAACGCAAATAAGCGACATCTAGTGTCGCTTATTGATAAGAAATTATAAAGTTGTGATCGGCGAAGTTGACTAAAATCTAGACAGCTGCTGAAGAGTGGCTTTGAGCAAGCTTTGCGTATCCTCAAAGATAGCACCGTCACTTTTAGCCGCTTTAATCGCTTGCTGAGCTTCTTTTTCTTTATAGCCCAAGCTCACAAGCGCTCCTTCGACTTCTGCTAAAACACTACCTTCAGAGGACACAACGACAGGCTCTACATCAAATGCTAACGAACCATTATCAACCTCAATGTTCTTAAGCTTATCTTTTAGCTCAATCAGCAAGCGCTGTGCCGTCTTTTTGCCGATACCCGGAATGCGAGTGAGCGCAACTTCAGAGTCTTGCTCAACGTGCATTTTCAGCTCAGCGGCTGACATCGCTGAGAGCATTGCCAAGGCCATTTTTGCGCCAACGCCATTGATTTTGATCAGTTGCCGAAACACGTCGCGCTCTTTACGATCGATAAAGCCGAACAAGAGCTGCGCATCTTCGCGCACATGTAGATGCGTCCAAATACTCGCTTGCTGTTCAAGCTGCAACTGACAAAACGAAGGTAGCGGCAGCTCGATATCGTAGCCCACACCAGAAGCAGTCATAATGCAAGCGGTTGGTGCCATCAAATGCTGTACTTGCCCAGTAATCAGTCCTATCATAATGCGCTACCTGTCGTTAATGGAACTCTAAGATACTATTAAATAAGCCATTTTGATCAAAAAACTTACTTATAAAAATCAACCATACCCTCAAGGCTTATAGGGCGAATTTTATGCGCTTGACCTGCTGAGCCAAAAGCTTCAAAACGATTGGTACAGATATCGGACATCGCTTGCATAGAAGCTTTGAAATATTTGCGCGGATCAAAGTTGCTTGGGTTTTGAGCCAAATGCTGACGAATCGCCCCTGTGGAAGCCAGACGCAAGTCAGTATCGATATTCACCTTACGCACACCATGCTTGATCGCTTCAACGATTTGCTCGACGGGTACGCCGTAAGTCTCGCCTATATCGCCGCCATACTCATTGATAACCTTGAGCCATTCTTGTGGCACCGAAGACGAGCCGTGCATCACTAAATGTGTATTTGGGATACGGGCATGAATCTCTTTGACCCGTTCGATAGATAAGATATCACCAGTAGGTGGACGGGTGAATTTATAAGCGCCATGGCTGGTACCGATCGCGATCGCTAGCGCATCGACTTGCGTATCTTTGACGAACTGCTCAGCTTCGTCCGCACTGGTCAAAAGCTGCTCATGACCTAACACGCCTTCAGCGCCAGAGCCATCTTCCTCGCCTGCCATGCCAGTCTCAAGGCTACCTAAACAGCCGATCTCTCCTTCTACTGAGACGCCGCATGCATGAGAGAATTTAACCACTTCACGGGTCACGCTAGCATTGTAGTCATAATCCATCGGTGTTTTACCGTCTTCTCCTAAAGAGCCATCCATCATCACTGACGAAAACCCTTGCTGAATAGAACGCTGACAGATCGCCGGAGACATGCCGTGATCTTGGTGCATAACGACTGGAATGTGCGGCCACTCTTCAATAGCAGCTAGAATCAGATGACGCAAAAAAGCCGATCCAGCATAAGTACGTGCCCCTGCACTCGCTTGCACAATCACTGGTGAATCACAAGCGTCGGCGGCCATCATTATAGCTCGCATCTGCTCTAAGTTATTGACGTTAAAAGCAGGTACGCCGTAGCTATGCTCAGCGGCATGATCTAGTAGCTGACGTAGGGATATTAAAGCCATAAAACGCTCTCTATTTAAATTTTAAAAACATGAAAGTAACACTGATAATTGTTGCGGAGTGATTATAGCAAAATATACCCAACTCTCATATACCCAACTCTCGTAGTGCTTACACCTCTATTTATCTTGTTAATACTTCGATTATAAAACCCAATGATGAGTTAATTAATTAGCACCGCTAAACGCAAAAAAGCCTTGGCAATAACCAAGGCTTTTTAAATAAAGTAGAGATTTATCTTGAACTAACTATTCTCTAAGCCGCCACAAAAATAGTATTAGCAGCTTTAGTGAGTATTAGTATTGTTGGTCAGCTTCTACAGCTACTTCATTAGCAGCGTTTTCTGTGGCATCAGCACCGTCAGCTACAGCTTCAGCCGTACCTTCAACAGCAGCATTTGTGCCATCAGCGATAGCATCACCAGTATTAGCTAGCGCATCGGTAGCTGCAGCTCCGGCTGTTTCAGCGCCTTGAGCAATCTCATCACCAGCGTTTTCAGCCGCAATTTCAGCGTCTTGAGCGGCCAGCTCAGCTTCAGTAGCGGCAGCGTCTGTGTTAGCAGCGATATCATCACCAGCAGATTCGACAGCAGCTTCGGTGTTCTCTTCCGTTTGTTGGCTACATGCAGTGACTGCGAAAGTACCAGCAAGAACACTGGCAAGTAACAAATGACGTTTTAACATAATAAACCTCTTGGAAATAATGCATGTCAAATTACATGGTTTTGCTAGTTTATAGTTAGCAATTATGACATGCAATAAAAATTTTCAGTATATTAACAATATAATAACTGCTTCATATCACTATTCTTAAACATGATCGAATGACGATTACGCTTACGAATAATTTGACAGACTACCTCAGTTGATTTACGAAGTTTGTACGCCTAGTGTTACTATCAGCGATATTAAGCGCTCAATTGTAAAGCGGCAACGGCAGGTAACACCTTTCCTTCGACAAACTCTAAAAATGCACCGCCTCCTGTCGACATATAGCTCACTCCGTCAGCGACTTGATATTTATCAATGGCTGCTAAAGTATCGCCGCCGCCAGCGATCGAAAACCCGGCGCTCTCTTGCACGGCTTCAGCGATAATTTGCGTACCTGTGCCAAAAGCATCCACTTCAAAGACCCCAACAGGCCCATTCCATAAGATAGTTTTAGCATTACTGATAGCGTCAGCCAGTTTTTTGGCGCTTGGCTCAGCGATATCTAAAATCATATCATCGGCTGCTATATCTGTAACCGCTTTTACCTCAGCTTTGGCTTGCTGTAGTGAGCCCGTAAAGTCTGCAAAATCAATATCATTCTTATTTGCGGTGATCACATACTCTGGTAGTAAAATGTCCGTTTTAGTCATAATATCACGCGCGGTATCGACTAAGTCCGCCTCAAATAAAGAGGCTCCAACATTATGCCCTTGCGCCGCTAGGAAAGTATTGGCAATACCACCACCAACGATGATTTGGCGACAGACTTCAGCTAAGCTATGCAGTACTTCAAGCTTCGTAGATACTTTTGAGCCACCAACGATCGCTAGCATGGGCTGAGCTGGCGTCTCAAGTGCTCGGCTAAGGGCATCAAGTTCAGCGGCTAATAATGGCCCTGCACAAGCGACTTTACCCGCCTGATGCATCGCTTGGGTAACCCCCTCTGTAGACGCCTGCGCCCGGTGAGCGGTGCCAAAAGCATCCATCACAAAGACTTCACACAAGTCAGCATAGTGCTGCGATAAGCTGGCATCGTTATTTTTTTCGCCTTGATTGAAGCGAACATTTTCAAGTAGCACCACTTCCCCAGGCTGAATATTGACCTTGTGCTCCAAATAATCACTATTTAAGGTGACCGGCTTGGCAATTTGCGCTCCTAGCTTCTGCGTCAAATAGTTGGCGACTGGCGCTAGTGAGTATTTGTCTTCCGGACTACCTTCTGTCGGACGACCTAAATGAGAGCAAATAATAACGGCTGCCCCTTTGTCTAAGGCCATCTGAATCGTTGGCAAGCTCGCTTGCAAACGCGCATCGCTCATTACTTTACCGTCTTTAATGGGCACATTGAGATCTTCACGAATTAAAACGACTTTACCCGTCAATTCCAGCTCACTCATACGCAAAAAGTTCATGACCACTTCTACCTTATTGTCTTTTATTGAATGTTCAGTTTATTCATTAGAGCGTGTTGAGCACGTCCTACTGCTTTGACACTATTTTGTTTAACAAGCCGCATCTGCTAACTTTTCACTTGCTAACCTTCATTTGCTAACTCTTATGTATAGCGCTATTTGCTGGCCGCATTTTAGCGGTCTATTTCATATATCGTCAACTCAATCTGGCTTATATTTACTGCGTAAATAATCCAATAAACCCTCGATAAGTCTCAGTAACATTTCGTGGTGGTACTATTGGCTTATCCCCCTTAAGCTGATACGGTACAAAACAACAAAAACCAGTAGGAGAGTATAATGAGTATTGATTTAGATGTGGCCAAGAAAACACTATTAGACCTAAAAGAAGAATACCAAACTCGCATCGATAATATTGAAGATCATATTCAAAACCCACAAGATGAGCTCAATAAAGACTGGGAAGATCAAGCGATCTCTATTCGTCAAAACGATACGCGCCAGCTGCTTGCAGCAGAAGCCAGGCAGAACCTTATTTACGTCAATGACGCTCTAAGCCGTATCGAAAACGGTACTTATACCGAATGCGAAGTCTGCGGTGAGCCTATTCAAGAAGAGCGTCTAAAAGCCGTACCTTACGCAACTTTATGTATGGAACACGCTGAATAACGCTATCTAAAACTTCAATCAAACCTATGATTGATAGTAATCAAGGCGTGTTTAGATTTAAACGCGCCTTTTTTACGCCGCTTTTGCTCTACATCGTTTGAGTAATTTGAGCTATGGCCTCGCTGCTCCTTTGTATGGAGCTAGGCGCATTCCAAGCGCTTAAAGCTTGCTGCCACTGCTGGCAACGATGAGCGATCTTATCAACGCTTAAGTCCATAATATCTCCAACAACCGCGACATGACGAATAGGCAAACCTTGTAGCTGAATAATGTTCTCAGCGGTTAGACCGCCTATCACACAAATATCTATATCTTGCTCGCATCCTGCTATAAGCTTCGAGCGCTCTATAGGCTGCGCATTAGGCTTAGTCGTTGAGCTAAAGATAGCGCCCATTGCTGCATAGCTTGCGCCTTCGCTGTTGGCGTTGATGACCAAATCGACGTCATTATGACAAGTACGCCCAACCACTTGCTGGCACCCTAAGCGCCGCCTCGCTTCCTCAACACTGCCGTCACCCTGCCCTAAATGTACGCCTACGCCTAGCTTCTCTGCTAGCGCTACATCATCGTTAATTACAACCGCAACTTTATATTTCTTAGCGAGCGCCACTATTTGCAGCGCTTCTTGATAGAGCTTATTGGCACCATCTTTTGATGCCAAGAGCTGTTTGCGGCGGATCTGGAGTAAGTGCACCACCCCTGTCGCTAAAGCAGTCTCCAGCTTAGCCATCAGCACTGACAACTCATCATCATTAGTCAGTAAATACAGCTTGGGGATTGGTAGGTTTGATGGGGTCAATAGCTCAGTCATATCGTGGGTGACTCCATTGAGGTTTAGATAATTTATTCACTATGCAAGTCAAGATCTACGTTTTATATCTCTTATTAACTGTCAGCTTTCAAAATAATTGTCATAAAAAAGGCTGTTATCTTAAATAACAGCCTAATAATAATCACAACACTAGGATAGTCTTTACACCGTACGGCGGCTCGCCAAACTATTCAAGATATTCTTGGCATCGCCCCAACGAGTCGCTGAGCTATTAGCGCCTAAGATCACAATGATGGCCGGACGATTATTGACGCGAGTTTCCATAACTACGCAGCGACCTGCCTCATTGATAAACCCAGTCTTTGAGATGCCGATAGGATAGCTGCCTGAGCGCACTAAGCTGCTGGTATTGTTGGCAGAATAGGTGCGGTTACCACTAGCGTAATTGGCAACATAAAAATCATAGCTCTTAGTGGTAGAGAAGCGGCGAATCACGTCATAGTTACCAGCCGCGCGTATCATTTTTACTAAATCATTTGAAGAGGCAACATTACGCTTATCTAGTCCAGTCGGATCACCAAAAAAGGCCGTTGTCATTCCAAGCTCTTGCGCCTTACGGTTCATCGCGCGCATAAAGGCATCGTAGCCGCCCGGATAGTTGCGAGCCAAGCTTTTTGCCGCAGGGTTTTCAGACTTCATCAAAGACATCAGTAGCATTTCAGCACGGTTTAGGCGATCACCTGATTTTAGACGTGAGCTGGCACGCTTAGGACCAACAAAGTCCTCAGGCTCTAGTATCAGCTCTTCACGCATATCAAGACCACTATCTAGCACTACCATAGCCGTCATTACCTTGGTGATACTTGCCATCGGCCGGGCGATATCAGCGCCTTTTTCGTAGATGGATTCGCCAGTTTCTGCGTCGATTACCGCAACACTACGAGAATCAGTGCTAATCGGAATCATATCACTGCTACCAAAACTGCCGCGGTAGGTGGTATTGTAACTATTGCTATTGTTGAATCTGTTATTGCTGCTACCATAGCTACTAGCATTGGTAATATTGGTGGTGCCGTAACCATTATCTACTTTTTTAATGTCTGAACCACTATTAGAGCGGCTGACAGTAGACGACTTGCTGTACATAATATTACGAGCTTCTGATAAACTATCAGCGCCACCCCAACTGACGCGAGCACTAGCTTCAGGGTTACCATTAATTGTAAGCGCCGCTTGCGCAACACCGCCCAAACTCATCGAAATCAGAGCAGCTACAAGCTGCTGTTTGGTTAATGATAAATTTCTCATTCTTCCCCCTGCGGTTAGTATGGCGTCAGTCACCGATTATAATAGACGACCGATAGATAAATAGCGTGAAACGATTATAGCTAAATGTTTACTGAGATAGTATTGTGTACTTTTAGTGTATCATGGTTTGTATTTTAGAGTAATCGACTATGCTATCTACGTAAACCTTTTTGAGTCTTGAGTAAACTTTGCTACATTTGCTTTAGTTTTCAGCAATATTGATTAACATTCCAGTAATATATAATAAGATTAACTTATTCTTTTTCAAAGTCTTTATCCTTAATATTTTGTCTAGAGATGGTTTTATTTTTGACCATAAATGATAGCTTATAGAAAAAATAGCAATAAAGCACTCTGTGGAGAGTATAATTAAGAGTATAACTATGATTAGAGTATTAGTAGTAGACGATCACGATCTGGTACGTATGGGTATTAGCCGGATGTTAGCCGATAGTGCTGATATCGAAGTCGTAGGTGAAGCTGACGGCGGAGACATGGCTATTAAACTGGCTCGCGAACTAACCCCTGACGTCATCTTACTTGATGTCAATATGCCTAATATTGGTGGTCTAGAGGCGACTAAACGCTTGGTACAGCTCGATATAGGCAGTAAGATTTTAGCAGTGAGTAGCGTCGTCACTCAGCCCTATCCTTCTATGCTGCTTAAAGCAGGTGTCAATGGTTATATTACTAAAGGAACGCCTCTTGATGAGATGATAAGAGCGATCAAAAAAGTGTATCAAGGGGGTCGTTATTTCAGTCATGATGTAGCCGAACAGCTCGCAGAGGTGTTACTCTCTGATAAAGCCGGCTCGCCTTTTGATCTACTAAGCGATAGAGAAAAACAGGTAGCGATGATGGTAGTCAACTGTCAAAGTCCACAAGAGATCGCCGATCAGCTATTTGTGAGTGTCAAAACGATCAATACTTACCGCTACCGTATCTACGAAAAAGTAGGCGTCGATAGCGATGTGAAATTGACGCACTTAGCCATTCGTCATGGTTTGATCCAGCCTTAAACCAAACTTTTGCGACCCTCACTGGGTTTGGTTTAATGTGTTTATAGGGTATGGATCTGTCACTACTTTGTTCTATCGAGACTCTACTCTATCAGCACTTTGCTGATTTAAAGGGAGTCTAAAGCAATTTGATATTGTTTAACGCCGTGCTCTCGTTGAGGTAACCTACTATGATGCTGTTTTTATTATACTGCTGTGATACCTTTGCTTTATGACCCTCTTAGCCAAAACGATGACTATCATCAACACCTATCGTCAACAAAACGATACTGTGCCCTCCTCACAGCTGCGTAGATTGGGACTGGTTTATAGCAGTTACCGCCTGGTCGTCAATGTATTTTACTTAATATTGGCTTACGCTAACGCTAATGCTGATAATTTGCTCTTGCCTAGTTTGCTACAGCAGACAGCGCTGATATTTTATACACTACTCAGTATCATTCTACTGGGTTTGTTTTATGTTGTGCGCAAGCGCCCACAGCGCCAGCTCGGCTTTGGTTTAGTGGTCGATATCATTATGCTCAGCTTGCTGCTTTATAGCAGTGGCGCGCCAGATTTACAACTGACGATGCTGTATATGGTGGTGGTTGCCGCAAGCTTTATGTTGCTTCCTGGCTCACAAGCGCTAGTCATCACGTTGCTCGCTGTTATATTTGTTATATATCAGCAGTTTTTTTATGCTCTCTCTAGTAGTATCAGCTTAACAAATCTAGGCGACGCGCTGCTTATGTCCGCAAGCTTCTTGGTCGTTGGTTTTTTGAGTTGGACGATATCACAGCGCTTATTACACGTTGAAAAAGTCTCAGCGCAGCAAGCAAAAGAAGTCGAACGACTCAATGATATCAATCAAGAAGTTATCAGCCAAATGGTCAATGGCGTCATAGTCCTAGATCAGCAGCAGGTTGTATTAGCCAATCGCGCGACTTATCAGCTATTAGGTATCCTTGAAAAAAACCATGAGCTAGAAAACTTCCAACAGCAATTGGCGCATTTGCACGCACAGTTATTAAAAACTTGTTTGGCGGTGCCTGCGGGACAATCTAGGCTGTTTACTTACGAGTTGCCAACGACTATAGAGGCGTCAATCGTGGCGCGTTTACGGGTACAAATCACCCCACTAAAAGACTATAGCCGCCTGATAATATTAGAAGACTTACGCCGTGAACAAGCCAGCGCACAGCAGCTAAAGCTTGCTTCGCTTGGACAGCTAACTGCTAGTATTGCTCATGAGATTCGTAATCCTTTATCAGCGATCTCACAAGCCAGCCAGCTCCTTATGGAAGAGGTTGATGAGCAGGCTGTCAACAATGTTGACACTGCGGCTTCTAATAGCGTAGATGATGGTAATCATGAGCTGTACAAGATGATATTCTCACAAACCAAACGCGTTAATAGAATCATTGAAGATGTGTTAAAGCTCTCCAAACGACAGCCACCCAATAAACATAGCATTGCGCTTGAGCGCTGGATGGTAGAATTTATCGCTAATCATTTTAGTGGTCATGATGTGTTTTTATCCGGTACAGTGCAACCTCTTATTGTCTTTGATACGCATCAATTAGAGCAGATATTGATTAATTTAATCAATAATGGTTTGCGCTACAGTAGTTTATCCCACCCTCATGCTTACGCAGAAGTAGAGATTTATAGTCGACGTAACGATGTTATAATCGATGTTTTAGATAATGGTAAAGGGGTGAAAAGCGCTGATATTGAGCACTTATTTGAGCCGTTTTTTACCACTGACAAAGCCGGTACTGGCTTAGGTTTATATCTATCGCAAGCGTTTAGCGAAGCCAATCAGGCGCGTTTAGTCTATGTTCCTGAACACAAAAAAACCTGCTTTCGCTTGATTATCCCAGCTATTTTAACGGAGCAAGGCATGGTTGAGAGCAGTAGTCTATAAAAAGAGGTGACGTAACTGACTGCCGACTTTATCTACCCTTTAGACCATTGATCTATACTAACTGCTTTATACTAATTTTACTCATTGAACACTGAAAGGTTATTTATGACAGCAACCGCACTGGTCGTCGATGACGAAGTAGATTTGTGCCGCTTAATGCAAATCACCCTGACTAAAATGGGGATCAAAAGCGATGTCGCTTATGATTTAGCGCAGGCAAAAGCTTACTGGCAAGCCAATGAATATGATTTTTGTCTAACAGATCTGCAATTGCCTGATGGCTCTGGTCTTGAGTTAGTCAAGCTTATCAGTAGCAGCTCGTGTGTGCCGGTGGCTGTCATCACCGCGCATGGCAGTATGGACTTAGCTATCGAAGCCCTAAAATTAGGAGCATTTGATTTTGTCAATAAGCCTCTGGAGCTACCGCGGTTGCGGCAGTTGGTCGAAAACGCTCTAAAAGTCATTCGTCAAGATGATGCTGCTCAAACAGCAGACGCTAAAACGCCTGAGCAGCAATTGCTAGACCAGCGCTTGATTGGCGACACTCAGGTCATGGACACGCTAAAATCAACTATCTTAAAGCTCGCTCGCTCGCAAGCGCCGGTATTTTTGTCAGGGGCATCAGGCACGGGTAAAGAAGTCGCCGCTCGGCTCATTCATGACCTAAGTCCTCGTCGTGAGGCGCATTTTGTTCCTGTCAACTGCGGCGCTATCCCCTCTGAGCTGATGGAGTCAGAGTTTTTTGGTCATAAAAAAGGCAGCTTTACGGGTGCGGTGGCTGATAAGCAAGGGCTATTTCAACAAGCCAATGGCGGGACATTGTTTTTGGACGAAATTGCAGACTTACCCTTAGCTATGCAAGTCAAGCTACTGCGCGCTATTCAAGAGAAGACCGTGCGCGCGATTGGTGATACCAAAGAGGTCGCCGTTGATATTCGCCTGTTATCCGCCACTCATAAAGATTTGGCTCAGCTGGTAGCCGCTAACAGCTTTAGACAAGACTTATACTACCGTATCAATGTCATTGAGCTAAAGCTGCCTGCCCTTAATGAGCGAGCTCATGACATTCCGGCTTTGGCTCAGCATTTCTTAGCCTTGATTCGTGAGGAATGGCAATTAGAGGGATCACCGCAATTAAGCGATGATGCCATTCAGCGTCTAAAAACGCATCATTTTGCCGGTAACGTCCGTGAGCTACGTAACTTATTAGAGCGAGCGATTACGTTAGCGGAAACTGATACTATTGCTATTGAGCACTTAGGGCTACCTGAGCTTGACGAGTCATTACCTGAGCAATCATCCTTTGAGCAGGCGCTATCTATGACTGATCAAACCACCCAAACAACGCCTTTATCAGATAGCTCAACGTCTACAGTAAACAGTTTCCCAGCAGGCAGCCCTCAAGCCGAAGAGACAACCCCTACCCAGCCTAGCCGTCCTTATCGTGTACAAAGCCCAGCGTTTGCAGCGGACTCTATTCAACCCTTTAATACGGGTAGCTTAGCGGGGCATAAAACCGTCAAGCCTAGCTCCGAGAGCAAGACTAACCCGCTTGATGATACTGAAAAAGACACAGCACCAAATGTATCAGCAGCGATTCAAGATAGCACCCTTGCTGAACTACCCGAAAAAGGCTTAGAGGCTTATCTACAGCAGCAAGAAAAACAGCTGATTGTCACCGCCCTGCAACAAACGGGCTGGAATAAAACACAAGCCGCTGAGCTCCTAGGCACGACCTTTCGCTCCTTACGTTATCGCATGAAAAAGCTTGAGATTGCTGAAGAGCAAACGGACTAATAGCCGCGTAGAACATCAGCATAGTTTTCCCATCAGGTAGCTATATAATGAGCACTCTAGCTACTTCACAGCTGGCTTTTCAACGCGGCTTTTTCTGACCAGATGAATCCCTGAATTTTTTATTTTTGGGCGTAGTAAGTCAACTGCTTGCATCTCCCACGAGCGCTCACTACCGCTCAAGGTCACATCAGGCTGCACCCCAACTTTATCGATCTTTGTCCCCGCCGTGGTCAGATAGTGCGCCACCGTTAGCTTTACAGCTTGCTCATCATTCAAAGCTATCACCGACTGTACAGAGCCTTTACCATAGCTTGTCTCCCCGATGATAATTGCTCGATTTTGCGCCTGTAAGCTACTGGCTAATACCTCTGCCGCTGAAGCGGAATATCGGTTTTGCAAAATGACTACCGGTAAAGCCGCAAGTAACGCGCTGCCTCTAGTCGATAAGATGCGTGGATCGCCTTGGCGTCCTTTGACTTGTACGACATCAACATCATCCATAAACAGGCTGGCGACATCGACTGCCGAGATCAATACCCCACCCGGGTTATCTCGTACGTCTAATAGCACTCCGGTGATAGGCGCGTCTAAATCAATGAGACTTTGTACTATTTTCTCTCGCGTCGTTTCTTGAAACGCTGGTAATTTTACGATAGCCACGCCATCTACCAAACGCGTCTCTATCGTCTGTGTTCGAGTATGATTACGCTGTAGCGTCACTGCGCGCTTACGTCGTCCCGCCCTTGACACAATGACATCGATTTGTGAGCCAGCAATACCAGTTAATAGTTGCTTGATATCATTGGGCTCGCGCTCATCATCAAGCTTAAATTCACCCACTTGGTGTAAGTAATCCCCAACAGTCACGCCCTTTTTATCAGCAGGTGAGTCTTTTATCACCTCGGTCACGACCCAATGATCCACGTCCGCTTTATAGATCGCTTTGATACCGACATCACCCACGTCGCCTTGAGTGAAAGCCCGCAGATTTTCATACGCCTCAGCATCCAAAAACTCTGCGTGACTATCAAGCTTGGTCAGCATACCACTCATAGCGTTATTAAATAAGGTTTCATCATTCACCGGTTCTATATACTCACGGCGCACCAGATCAACAACAGCGACAAAGGTTTTAAGCGTCTCAGGCGAAATGGCATTGAGCGATACATTTGCCACCTCACGCGGTATCTCATAGCTACCGTCAGCGTCTTCTACTAACAGATCACTCGTACCATCTCCAAAGGCATCAATGCTATCGATGTCATCCTCTATCCAATCTTGGCTTTGCTTAGGAACGCTAGTATCGTCTTCTAAGAATTCGCCAGTACTACTATCAGTACTGTTAGTAGTCATCGACTGATTATCTTGCAAGCTAATTAGCTGCAGCTTTGCGGTGGAGTCTGTCTCTTGCTTTTGTTGCTTACTAGCTTCAGTCATTATCTCTGTTCGCTCATCACTGAGCGCAGCTTGCGTAGGCGCGCTAAACCCAAACACTCCTAATAAACAAGTGATTAGCATCGGTCGAAACGCCTGATATGGATTTATCATCATTTCTGAAAAAGGTTTTTTTAGAGCAGATAAAGGCATAGGAAGACTCATCTAAAAAATAAATATTTTTGTTATATGACGCTATAACTATAAGATAGCTTAAGGCTATGATAAAAACCACTTAAAGTAGATTTGATAACTGGTATATTTTTATTAAATAAACTTTAAAAACGCTCAAAACTATAAGCGCGAAAGTTATAGAGGCCAAAGCTTGCTGAGCAAAGCGAAAAAAAGGGAAGAATAATCTCTATCCTTCCCTTCTTCTAGCTTTAACTGATGATAACTTATCTTAAATCGTCTGTTACAATCATGATCTATGTATGGCTACTCATTAATTTAAGCGGTAGCAATCAGTAAGTTTTCACCTGTCATCTCGCTAGGAATTTCTAGATTCATAAGTGAAAGTATCGTTGGCGCAACATCACTTAATCGGCCGCCGCTACGTACCTTGACATCCTTTTCACCAATATAAATGAGCGGAACATGCTCAGTGGTGTGCTGAGTGTGCACTTGCCCGCTCTCATAATCCTGCATCTGCTCACAGTTACCATGGTCAGCGGTAATGAGCATGTCACCACCAGCAGCGCGCACCGCAGCTTCAACGCGGCCGATACAGACATCTAAGGCTTCTACTGCTTTAACTGCAGCATCAAAGATACCCGTATGACCCACCATGTCACCATTGGCATAGTTGACAATCAATACATCATATTTACCGGACTCGATAGCTTCAACGAGCTTATCGGTTACTTCCGGCGCACTCATTTCAGGCTGTAAGTCATAAGTCGCGACATCAGGTGAAGGGACTAAAATGCGCTCCTCCCCTGTAAACTCTTCTTCACGGCCGCCGCTAAAGAAAAAAGTCACATGTGCATACTTTTCTGTTTCTGCGATGCGTAGCTGCGTCTTACCTTGATTTTGTAAGTACTCGCCTAATGTGTTGGTCAATGACGTAGGATAATAAGCGATGCTTGTTTTTGGGTTGTCCGCGAGCACGTCTGAGTATTTAGTTAACATAACAAAAGCGGATAGCCTTGGCTGCTTATGACGCGCAAACCCTGAGAACTCATGATCAGGCAGTACAAAAGCTTGCGCTAATTCGCGCGCCCGATCAGAGCGGAAATTCATAAAAATAACCGCATCGTCATTTTCAACAGTGCAAGGCGTTTCGCCATGTTCGATAACGGTAGTTGGACTCACGAACTCGTCAGTCTCGCGCGCTTTGTAGGCCGCTTGAATAGCGCCATCTGCCCGAGTTGACATACGCTCCGCTTTACCTTCGGTAATCAGCTCATAAGCTTTTTGCACTCTATCCCAGCGGTTATCACGATCCATAGCATAGTAACGACCGATGATACTCGCTATTTGGACGTTTCCTTCGTAATGCGCATTGAGCTTATTCAAATACTCTCGCAGGCGATTAATATATTTGTCAGCAGACTTAGGCGGCGTATCACGACCATCTAAGAAGCAATGTACAAAGACGTTTTTGGCACCATGAACGAGCGCTGAATGACACATACCCTCGATATGATCTTGATGCGCGTGCACCCCGCCATCAGAGAGCAGACCCATAATATGGACATTGCCGCCGAGCTCATTAGCGGCTTTAACAGCGCCTACTAATGCCTCATTTTTATAAAACTCACGATTAGCAAGCTCGCTTGAGATGAGCGTTGAGTCCTGATAAAGAATACGTCCAGCGCCCAGGTTCATATGACCCACTTCAGAATTACCAAACTGACCAGGCGGCAGTCCGACGTCTTCTCCGGAGCCTGATATTAACCCATGCGGATACTGCTGATAAACCTGATCTAAATTTGGCATATTGGCGGCAGCAATAGCATTGTCGTCACTTTCTTCACGATGCCCAAAGCCATCTAATATCATTAATACATGTGGCGTTTTTTTGTTTTGCTGATCGCTGTTTTGGGTCTTGTCGTTGATAGACTCTGATGGTTGTTGCTTACTAGCCATAGATTACCGCTCCTCAAGTAAATGAAAGCCTGTACTGCTCAAATAGTGAAATATTACCATTGAATACTTGTAGGCAACTTAGCGCTACTGATTCAGACAATATAAAGTGCTCTATATTAGCACACATCTTGAAATTGCTGAAAAATTGGCTTTTTATCCCTTATTTTATTGATGTATTGAAGCTATTTGAGCAGAAACAGTCAAAAAGCGACAAAGGGTATCAATCTGTAAATCGGGCTTGCAATAGCTTATTTCATTGGTTAAGATAAAACTATTCTGAAGTGTTGGCTAGTAGATGTTTATTCCCTGAGCCGATAATGCTTTACCAGGATGTGCTACCTATTGCTTCATTGTGTATGCCTGCACTGCTTGCAGTGTATCAGGAAACCTGCCGAGGCAATGACACATCCGCCCTGAACTTCACGGTTCATGGGTCACCATCTTACGGCGACACTTTGGTTGTTAAATTCGGTTAGGTGTTCTTATTTATAGCGAATAAAATAAGCGCTAACCACCAAAAAGCCCCTATCTCCAACAGATAGGGGCTTTTTTTATGCACAATAGGATTTTTTAAGACACACTACAAAGTTATAAAAGAACAACGTTACAAAAAACAGAGAACTATTGGCTATTCGTCATTAGCAGATTTAGTAATTTTTTTGACATCTTTTGGTACATTTTTAGCCGTACCATCTACTGTCGTATGCTGCTTGAACACATCACCGAAAGGGTTTTGTTGCTGCTGACCGAATGGGTTTTGCTGATTACCCATACCGCCGCCAAATGGATTCTGTCCACCGCCCATACCGCCAAACGGGTTTTGACCGCCCATACCACCAGCACCACCCATTTGCTTAGCCATCATCTCCATCATCTTTTGTTGATTATTCATAACATAATTATTGGCTTTATCTTTAAGCAGCTTTTGAACCGGCGGCAGGACGACCAGTAACGCCAATAAATCGCTAATCACACCAGGTATCAACAATAAAATACCGGCAACCGCCATAGCGACACTTTTCATCATAGTAGACTCTTGCGGGCGCATAGCAGGATTCATCATACCGCCAGCTTTCATCTGCTGTGCCATCGGGTTGAGCGCCATCATGCCTTTACGAATAAGAGAGATACCGATCACTGCGGCTATAATGAACCACATAAATACTAACCAGCCACTGGTGAACTGGGCAATCAAATACCAAACCAGCATCTCAATAATAAACCAAACAATGGCAATCCCAACTATCTGACCCATGACGTGTCGTCCTTAAAATAAACTTAAAAAATTAAAATGGCTAACATATGATGTATATGGGGATGGCTTGCTATACTATCAAACTTGTAGCGCATTTTTAAGTAAATAGTCATCTGATAAATCACTTTAAATTGTCCTAGATGGGAAAACAGTAATCATTAGCAAAACAATCGTAAGATAGTGGAGAGTTATGGCAATTATCATAGGAATCGATCCGGGCTCACGTATGACAGGGTACGGCATCATACAGCAAACAGGCGACAAGCTGACTTATATAGATGCCGGCACCATTCGTACCGATACCAAAGAGATGCCTGAACGCTTAAAACGTATCTTCAATGGTCTAACCCGCATCACCCAGCATCATCTTAAATACGCTGATGAGCCTATTTATACCGCTATCGAGCAAGTGTTTATGGCCGAAAACCCGGATTCTGCTCTTAAATTAGGCCAAGCGCGTGGCGCCGCTATCGCGGCAATGGTAGCACTGGACTTAGAAGTCTCAGAGTACACCGCTCGGCAAATAAAACAAGCGGTCTGCGGCTATGGTGCGGCCACCAAAGAGCAAGTACAAGATATGGTGTGTAGAATATTGACCCTTGAGGTAGTACCGCAGCAAGATGCTGCTGATGGTCTCGCCTGCGCTATTTGTCATGCGCACTCCAGCCATTCAATGAACAAGCTCATTCTCAATAGCGCGCTACGAGGCCGCGGCTCTTCAAAGAAAAAGGGCCGCTGGCGCTTAAGTGAAGAGGATTTAGGCAATCTAAGTTAAGAGTATGTGGTATATTTTAACGAATACCGTTTAAAAGCTTTAAGCACAGTTTCTATATTATAAAACGCGCTGATAGCAGCGCGTTTTTATGGTCATAGCTTTATATTTACAAAAACCGCTGTTTATTCAGTGCTATCTACTACCGTACTTTCAATAACTCTATCTAATACATAAGCGAATTCTGAATCGACATTATCTGCCAGTACAGTATCAGTAGTAGTCTTAAACCGTTGCAAACGTAATATCTCCCTATGCTTGCCATCATGCTGATAACCATCGATGCTACCAGCAAACTCTGTATACTGCCCTTCACTAGTCTTTAGGCCTTGCTCATCATAAGTGATTGGCCGTACTTGCAGGCACATCTGAGTCTTATTATCCTGACACGGTTTTGACTCAGCAGCGACTTCCCAAAATATAGTCTCGCCTTTGCTATTATATTTGGCTTGTGATGTCAGTCTACCACTCCAAACCAAGGTACTATCATCGCTAGTGACTTGCGTTAATGTTGGGGTTGCAGCGTTATTGGAACTAGCCGCTATATTTACTTGGCTCTCCCCTAGCATGAGCTGATTAAGCTTAGTCTCCGCTTTATCGAGCTCACCACAAGACATTTTGGTACTCATACTTTCACTAATCGTTAATTTATCTTCTTCTAAATCAAAAGAGGCTCCCATCGTGTTGCAGCCAACGCTATAGCTCAAAGTATGATTGTTTCGCGAATTAATCAGTAGGGTCACTTGCTCTTTGATAGGTATAAGTGACGTAATCGGCTGATGATTACTATCGGTCGCTGTATCTAATATCCAGCGGTAATCACTAAGTTTGGTTAATAGCTGATCTTCAGCGCTTATTGACTCAGCAGTGGTATCGCTATCATTAGTGTTAACCTTTTCTACCCCTTCGTTCTCTTCAGTAGTCGCTGCACTGGCAGAGTCATCAGCTGTTACTGGAGAGCTATCACTACAAGCACTCAAAGTCATCGCTGCTGCTAGCAAACTGGGCAAAAAAGCGGTTTTTAAAGCGGTTTTCACAGTTGGTTGGTTCATCGTCATTAGCATAGGCGCTCTCTTTTAAAACAAGTCTAAATTTTTAGCAGGTTTACCGTTTAATAGTTAACTGTAAATAAGAATGAACTCTCAACAATAGGCTATCGATTTATCTCTATCATTGAGAGACCTTGTATGTAGGCACATAAAAGCCTACTTTTACTATAGTTAATCCAATTTAAAAAGGATACAGTGCTACTGGTAACAATTTTCCTCGCTTGCTGTGCGACTTCGTCACTCCAGAGGCTTCGCAAAATTCATTCCAGTAGCACATTAAAGTGTTCGTACCTTTTTTATTCTGGACTAGCTATATATCTCTCATGATTATAGGTGCTGTGATAAATAATTTAATTGATGTCGATATTGTTTATAATTATTCATCATACTTATCGAAATAAACGACTTTATCAACATGTACTCGGCCGTTTATTATTTTTATACTTTAAGACTTAGGAATTAGACTTAGGCTTTGCCATAACCTTTATTCCAAAACGCTCGTGCATACTCTTATAGAAGCGCGCTAAGTTTTCACCTTGCTCAAGCGGATTGACTTTGAGTGCTTTACCGAAATCAAGACCTAGATACAGTACAATATCAGCAAAGGTGAGATGATCGGTGACTAAATAGTCGCGACCCTTAAGAGCATTTTCAAAATAAGGTAAGGCTTTGATAGCGCGTGCGATGGACTGCTCTACAAACTCTGGTACTTGGTCGACCCGCTTGGCTTTAGAAGGGTGGCTGTGCTGAAACGCTAGCATATAATTGTACAACACCTCAAACTCAGCAATACGGCGCATGGCACAGACTTGCGCGCGCTGTACCACGTCGTTACCCATCACCGAGCGTTCACCATAAACGCGATCGAGATATTCACAGACTGCCTGCGAGTCATTAAGTACAGTACCATCACCTAAAGTCAGCACTGGTACTGTTTGCATCGGATTAATCTTGGCGAAAGACTCTGAGAACTGCTCATTGGCTGCAAAGTCAATATCAACCACACTCAAATCATCCATATCGTCAACGTCAATACCTTTTGATGCCAGTAGAATAAGCGCTTTACGTGGATTGGGTGCCGTGCGCGTAATATATAGCTTTTTCATAGTAACTTCCCTGTAAGTGAATGAATTTGGATAAATGCAGGACTTTTTTGCTATTAGAGTGTGTTTATTATCGCTTTATAATTGGTGTAGCAGTGTCTAATAGCTAGCTTACATTCCTTATCATAACAAACCTGATTAAAACTTTTGCTACGAATAGTAAAAAAGCCCTACGACTTTACGTCATAGGGCTTTGATCCAACGCTTGCTATTGCGTTAGCGCTTATTAAGTTGGCTTATTTGTTCGGCGCTGGAGTGGTACGCAGATAAGGCTTAACCTCAGTATGACCTTTTGGATAGTTAGCAGCGATATCTTCGTTTTTGACGCTAGGTGGAATGATCACGTCATCGCCTTCTTTCCAATCAACAGGCGTTGCCACATTATATTCATCAGACAATTGCATAGCATCGATCACACGCACGATTTCATCAAAATTACGGCCACAGCTGGCTGGATAAGTCAGCGTTAAACGCACTTTTTTATTTGGATCGATAATAAACACGCTACGGACTGTAGCCGTATTATCGGCATTAGGATGAATCATGTCATAAAGATCAGCGACTTTGCGATCTGAGTCAGCAATAATAGGGAAGTTTACTGCGGTGCCTTGGGTCTCTTCAATATCCTTTGCCCAGCCTTTATGATCGTCTAAGCCATCAACGGATAGAGCGATGGGCTTGACATTGCGCTTTTGAAATTCGCCGCCGAGAGCTGCGGTGCGACCTAGTTCTGTCGTGCAAACTGGTGTGTAATCTGCAGGATGGGAAAAAAATACCACCCAGCTATCGCCTGCCCAATCATAAAAATTAATATCCCCTTCGGTCGTCACCGCATCGAAATTCGGGGCGCTATCGCCTAAACGTAAATTTGCCATAATAGTATCCTTATTATTAGTGTTTGAGCGTCAGCGCCTATAAGGCTGCTCACGCTATATTGTTATAATAACTCTATAGCTTTTTGAAACTTTATCGCTATATGTAGTAAACAAGCTTCTCTAGCTTACCAAAATGGTTATGAATGTCTTGTGAGAGATTGTAATGCGCTTATTCCGTTTAGGTGTAAGTATTAACATTTAACAATCAATGCCGGTGGTCAGACCACCATACCTGAGTCCCACAAACAAAACTCACCGAATTTACCACGTTTACTGATACCACCTGCAGCGCGCCCCGCGTCAGTTAGTAGCAGCTCACCGTCTTTGTCTTCTAAATATCCTGTCTCAAGCAACTTATCATTTAATTCCTTTGTTTTTAGTCCTAGCTCTTTGGCAAGCTTTGCGGTAGTTAACTTAGAGTAATTAGGAGTGCTAGTGTCTGCTGCCTTAGCAGGGTCCTGAGTAGTAGCGCTCGTAACTGATTGGTCAGAAGGACGCTGACTATTTATGTCTGATACTTCATTTACTTTTTCGAGAGACATGCGCACTTCATCACTAATACGAATGATACGTTGCGCTTCTTCATAAGTATCTGCGTAAAGCTTAGCATCTTCATTGCGGTAAATAAGTACGCCCATTTCGTTGTTATTAACTTGGCTAAATTCATAGAGGTTTAAACTTGTAATAATGCACTCATTTTCGTTGAGATAGCATTTAGCATGCAGGTTTTTGCAGAAGCTAGTACGAATAAAAGTTAGGTTTTTTAGCCAGTTTATCTCTTCTGGATGCAAATCGTTTTTACCGTAGACGATGCGGATATCAATTTTGAGACGGTTACGATCTTCTAAAAGCTCTTTGATACGCTCGTTCAGTTTTAGGTAAGGACTAATGATAACCAGTCTATCTGACGCATTTTTAATCAATTCTTCTAGATGATAAGTCGTACCACTACTGTTCAAAAACTTTGCCATGCTAATATTCTATAAATCCAAATTACACTTTACCGATAATACTGCAAATAAAAGCCCATTCCTAGATTACTAGATTACTAGAAATGGGCCCATTTGCAAACTAATATTGATAACTAAGATCAATACCTAAGCGGGTTTATAACTATCGCGTAAACTAACGATTTGATTGAATACCGGCTTATCAGTACTATGCTCCTCGCTATCTGAGATAAAATAGCCTTCGCGTTCAAACTGAAAGCGAGTACCAGCATCTGCATCAGCAAGCGATGGCTCCACTACCGCATTCAGCACGGTCAAAGAGTTCGGGTTCAATGCCTCATGGACATCGCTTACGCTACTTGGATCTTCAACATTGAACAGTGGCTCGTAGAGTCGTACCGTTGCAGGCACGCCTTGGCTCGCTGAAACCCAATGGATGACGCCTTTGACTTTACGGCCTTCAGGGTTATTGCCTAGGGTCGATGGATCGATAGTCGCTTTGAGCTCGACCACTTCGCCATTATCATCAGTGATGTGCTCAGTTACCGCGAGTACATAAGTGTTACGTAAGCGAATCTCAGACTTCTCTGGAGATAGGCGTTTATACCCCGCCGGCGGCTCTATTTCATAGTCGCCTTGATCGATATAAAGGGTGTCGGTAAACGGAATCTCGCGCTCCCCCATATCGACATTAGGATGTTTCGGCTGAGTCAGCCACAAGGTTTGGCTGCGTTCATCAAAACGTGCCTCAACGCTATCGGCTTTTAAATCTTGCCACTGGCTCACCGCTTCGGTGAAGTTAGTAATCGTGACTTTTAGTGGTTTAAGTACCGCCATACCGCGCGCGGTAGTAGTATCCAAAGACTGGCGAATACTGAACTCGAGCAGACGCATATCGGTGACGCCATCAGCTTTTGCGATACCAACGCGAGCACAAAAATCACGCAGCCCTTCTGGCGTATAGCCACGGCGACGCATACCAGCTACCGTTGGCATACGCGGATCGTCCCAACCTTCGACGATGCCTTCATCAACGAGCTGCTTAAGCTTACGCTTACTGGTCAAAGTGTGATCGACATTTAATCGACTAAACTCATACTGATGCGGCGGTTGCTCAAAGCCGATCTTCTCGACAATCCAGTTATAAAACGGACGATGATCTTCAAACTCAAGCGTACATAACGAATGAGTAATGCCTTCAATAGCATCTGATAGTGGATGAGCAAAATCATACATCGGATAGATGCACCATTTATCACCTGTTTGATGGTGCTCTTGATGCATGACCCGATAGATAATAGGATCGCGCATATTCATATTGGCATCAGACATATCTATCTTGGCTCGCAGTACCGCTGCGCCATCAGCAAATTTACCGTCTTTCATATCTGCAAAGCGCTGTAAATTGTCTTGGACGCTAGCATCGCGTTGCGGCGATGGCTTGCCTGCTTCGCTAAAGGAGCCACGGTTATCACGGATTTGTTCGGGAGTTTGCAAATCGACATAAGCATCGCCTTGCTCAATCAATTGTACTGCCCATGCATGCAGCTGATCAAAGTAGCTCGACGCATGCAGTGCCTCGCCCGCCCACTCAAATCCTAGCCAGTGAACGTCCTTTTTTATATTGTCAATGTAGTCCTGCTTTTCAGCAGTCGGATTGGTATCGTCATAACGCAAATGACAAAGCCCGTCAAACTCTTCAGCGACACCAAAGTTTAGGCAGATGGATTTGACATGACCTAAATGCAAATAACCATTCGGCTCAGGCGGAAAACGCGTGACGATTTGCTTATATTTTTGCTCTTTTATATCTTCACGAATGATATTACGAATGAAGTCGTTTTTCGGCTCGTCTTTTTTGACATCATTACTCACATTGTTACTAGGTTTAGCAGTCATTAATCGTTGCTCCTAAGCCATTTATGGGTGGCTTGAATTAAAATAATTATAAAATGAAGAATAAAAATAAAGTTGCGTTATTCTATCAGCTTTTGCAAAGCTATTAACAGCCAGATACATGACATCAGCCAAAAAAGCCGTTAGACTGACATCTAAATTAAGATTGGCTCTTATGAGCTAAAAGGAAGATCTATGCCTGCCATCAAATCGTTCGGGTTTGCCAGCTTATTTGCCCCTTTATTTATACTAGGCTGTGCTAGTACCAATAGTACAGCTATTTCACAAAATCAGCCCAATTCACTTTCCAACACCAACAATCAGGAGACAACCATGAGCAATATGCCAGTAGTACAGTTAGAGACTTCAATGGGTGACATTACTATTGAGCTCAATGAAGAAAAAGCGCCAAAAACCGTAGAGAACTTCTTAAACTACGTGAATTCAGGTCATTATGAAGGCACTATCTTCCATCGCATCATCGATGGTTTTATGATTCAAGGCGGTGGTATGGACGCTGAGATGAATGAGAAAAAAACCAATGCGCCGATTGAAAACGAAGCGGACAATGGTCTAAAGAACGATAAAGGCACTATCGCTATGGCGCGCACCCAAGATCCGCATTCAGCCACTAGCCAGTTCTTTGTTAACGTCAAAGACAATGACTTCTTGAACCACACGGGCAAAAATGCTCAAGGTTGGGGTTACACCGTATTTGGTAAAGTCACCAGCGGTATGGATGTCATCGAAAAAATGCGCGGCGTCCCAACTGGCCGTTTCGGTATGCACGCTGATGTACCAAAAACGCCTGTTGTTATCAACTCTGCTAAAGTTGTTTCTCAATAAGCAAATGCTAGCTGAATAGACCACTATTTAGGATAGCGAATTAGGATAATTATAAATGCAAACCTTTAATCATCTGATAACCACTCGCCCGCATGATATACGGCAAGTCTTGATTAGTGATTTGCATTTATCGCTCGACGAGCCTGCCTTGGTGCAGGCTTTTTTAGCGCTGCTTGATGACTGTCTCGCTTTGCCGAAGCTTAAGCGCTTGTTTATCTTAGGCGACTGGTTTGAGGTTTGGCTTGGCGATGATGTTTATCTGTCGTTAACAGACGACGAAAGACAAGCGCATTGGCTCACCCCATTAATCATTAAGCTCAAACAGCTACGAGTGAATGGCTGTGAGATATTAGTCATGCATGGTAATCGTGACTTTTTATTAGATCGCGGTTTTCTCAATCTATTTGGCGGCGAGCTTATCGATGAGCCTTATGCCCTAGATGTTGGTAAACAAAATTATCGCTTAGAGCATGGCGACGCGCTATGTAGCGATGATAAAAAGTACCAGTGGTTCCGAAAAGTCATACGCCATCGCTTGAGCAAATGGTATCTACTCAATAAATCACTAAAGAGGCGCTTAGCCATCGCTGATAACATCCGCGCTAAGAGCAAGCTCAACAACCGTACTAAAGACGCCTATATCATGGACGTTAATGAGCAATCTGTCGCCCAAGCGGTTGCTAACAACGACGCCCTACTGCATGGACACACACATAGGCCCAATATTCATCAAACGCTGAATAACAAAACCCGTTATGTGCTCGGTGATTGGCGTAATATCAATAAAGATACGCGCCAACCAAAAGTGAGCGCGGTGATTGGGGCGGTTGTAGAAGAGATACACTCAGCAGAAGCTGAATTTAACTTAGTCGAGTTTATATACGCAGTATAAACCCAGCTAGCATAAGCGCATAAAGTGCTCGTTATTTAGTAAATCTCACACTTATTACAACACGCAGCTATAATAACTGGCATTCACAATAACTGATACTTATAATAAAAAGCGCCCTAGCAAACAATATGCCTAAACACAATCTTGTGATTCTTATTCATGGTCTGCATCAAGCGGCCTTTGTCATGCGACCATTAGCCAAGCGCTTACAAGCGCAAGGGTTTGAGACTCATCAATTCGACTATCGCAGTATGCGCGACAGTATCAAAACCAATAGCGCCCGCTTAAATACTTGGCTTGAAAGTCATCATCATCCTGACGAACCAATAGATTTGGTTGGACATAGCTTAGGCGGGTTGATTATTCGCGATTTTATCGCGCACTATCCGCAGTGGCAAATAGGGCGCTGTATCACTTTAGGCACGCCCCATTTGGGTAGCGTCAGTGGCGATTATATTTGGCGACTGTTGCCAGCTATCGTAGGTAAGTCTTACGAGCAAGCTTTGGACGGTACGGCCCCGCCTCTGCCAAAGGATATCGAACTTGGTATCATCGCCGGTAACAAAGCGCAGGGTTTAGGACAGCCGATTTTGAGCTATCATAACCGCAAGCGGCGCAAGGCTGATAGCAATCTAAAAGATAAGAGCTTAGCTCACGATGGCACAGTGTATGTCACTGAGACTCAGCTTGCCGGCGCTACCGACCACCTTATTCTGCCAGTCACTCATACTGGCATGCTAATGAGTAAAAAAGTCGCTCGGCAAGTGGTCTGGTTTTTGGAGCATGGTAGGTTTAATCACGGAACGGTTAAGCCTTAACCCCCATGCCCTGCTTAAGCTCAGCTTTATGCTCTTCAATAATGGGTATCAAAGTCTGCGTCACCCACTTATGGCGCCAGCCCTGTAGCCCCTCTGGCAGGTCCGCTAAGTCTTTATCATAAGCAATGACTTCATATAATTGATGCAGCCACTTTTTGCGTATCATCACGTTTGCTGGTATACCGATTTCCTCTGATTGCTTGTCCACTGCTTGCTGTACGGCTTTGGCGAGTGCTTTATTCTTGGATCGATACGGCGCAGGCAGACGATCTGGACGCTCTGCTGGATGCTGCTCTTTAGCTTGCTTGATCACACTCAACAATTCATCTCCGTAGAGTCTGAGCATACTACGGTGCATGGTCGTTTTATGCGCCAGCTCACGCATAGTGGTAGGCTTTTCGGTGATAATCTCGCGTACCGCTTGTTTTTTGATGACAAAGGTACGCGGCTGATTGGTGGCGCGCGCCAGCTGTTCGCGCCAACTTGCCACCGCTTGCAGAATAGCCATTTGCTGCGTATCGTAGCGATAGTCCGCCATGCTAAGGTACATATCTTCATCAGCAACCTGCTGCGAGTCATACAACTCTTGAGCATAGAGCTGACAATCGTCCCAGACATACTCGTACAAGCCTTGCTTTTTTAGCTCATACTCTAAGCTCAGATACAGCGCCGGCAAAAAACGCACATCATCTATCGCATACTGCTCTTGCTCATCAGATAGCGGGCGACGCAGCCAGTCGGACTGACTTTGCTCTTTATCAATATGCATATCCAAATGATCATCTAGCGCTTGCTGGTAGCCCATCTGCAACTGACCGGTTAAATACGACAGCGCAATTTGCGTATCAAAGATATTCGTCAGCGGCGGGCAATCAGATAGTAAGTAAAAAATACCTAAATCCTCACCGCAAGCATGCCATATCGCGACATCCACTTCACTTAGTGCTTGCCAAAAGTCCTGCAATTGTAACTGCGGCGCATCTAATAAATAAATATGAGCCCCCACGTTTATCTGCACCAAAGCCAAACGCGGATAATAAGTGTCACGCTTGATAAATTCAGTATCTAGTGCCACTCGTCCGCAGCCTTCTAAAGCCTCAATGACGGATGCCATTTGGGATTGCTCTTTAATCCAAGTCACCGGCAGCTCATCGGCACTATCTAGTAGCGCATCAATGTCTGGCTTGGCAGGCAAAGCGTTTGACGCAGAAACTGATTGATTATCGAGCGTGGCTATAGCGTTATTATCGGTAGAAATATCATCTTGCGAAGGTGTTATCGTTGTTAAAGAAGGGTTGGACACGGGCAGATACCTGCTTAAATTGAAAAGTTAATGAGTCGATTATAACAATATCAGAGTATTAATTGGGCTAGCGTTATTTATTTCAAAAAATAAAAAACTAGGCATAAAGCCTAGTCGATTTACTAATCAATTAATATTACGGAACGATGCCTTTATAAAAAAGAGCGATTTTGCAATGCTTGGCCGAGCGTCATACTATCGAGATACTCAAGCTCACCGCCCATCGGTACCCCTTGTGCCAGGCGCGTGACTTTTTTGACATGGCGACTGGCCGCTTCGCTAATAAAATGCGCTGTCGTCTGCCCTTCTACCGTCGTTCCTGTCGCTAGTATCAGCTCATCTACCGGCTCTTGCTTGACCCGCCAGACCAGCTGATCGATGTTGAGATCATCGGCGCTGATACCATCAATAGGCGATAAATGACCGCCCAATACAAAGTATAACCCGCGATAACCGGCGGTTTGCTCAATCGCCATCACGTCAGCGGCAGTCTCGACCACGCAGAGCTGAGTGCTATCGCGCCTTGGATCTTGGCACAGCGGGCAAATACTCTCATCACTGAAACTATGACAGCGCTGACACTCTACAATCTCACGCATCGCCTCATCTAAAGCTTGCGCTAATGCCATACCTTGTGGCCGCTTTTTACTGAGTAAATGTAAAGCCATACGCTGCGCACTTTTTTGACCGACACCGGGCAGTATACGCAGTTGTTTGACCAGCTGATCGAATTTGGCAGTAAGCAAATTATTATCCTTTCACTATTATAAAACGGACTCTATAACTTAAATTCTAGTTATAAAAATGGGGTCATATCATTACGATAACAACCCCATCTATTGACTGCTAAAGTCAGTATTTATAAGCTTTTTGTGTGATTCACTAATGAATAACCGCTTAGAACATACCTTGCATACCTGGTGGTAGACCCATACCTGAGGTCGCGCCAGCCATGGTTTCTTCGTATAGCTCATCTGCCTGACGAACGGCATCATTGATAGCGGCAGCGATCAGATCTTCGATCATATCAGGCTCGTCCTCTAATAAACTAGGGTCGATAGATAAACGCTTGACCACATGGCGACCAGTCATAGTCACTTTAACTAGGCCACTGCCCGCTTCTGCTTGTACTTCTTTATTGGCCAGCTCTTTTTTGGCTGACTCCACGTTGGCTTCGACTTTTTTTTGCATGGTTTGTGCTTGTTGCATCAAGGCTTGAATATTCATAATTATCTCTTTGTCTTTATCATAAAATGGAATGGCCATAGCTTAAGATAGAGTATCAGCTTAAGATAAAGTATCTTTGCAAATCAACCAATCGTCTAAAACTACTCGTATCTAACCAATTATACCGTTATCTTTATAAACTGTCTAAGCCGCGGGCCAAGTCTTTGATGATATCCTCAGCATCCTCGAGTCCTACTGATAGTCGGATCAGACTATCTTTGACTCCTGCCTCAGCGCGAGCCTCGGCAGTTAAGCGAAAATGAGTAGTGGTTGCAGGATGGGTAATCGTCGTCTTAGCATCGCCTAAATTATTAGTAATAGAGATCATTTGTGTCGCATCTATCACCTGCCAAGCAGCAGCCTTAGCACTGAGATCATCTTTACCATTATCAGACTCGGCGGCTTTGACCTCAAAACCCATAATCGCGCCATAAGCGCCTGGCATATGATGCTGGCGTGTCGCAAGCTCGTGCGCTGGGTGATCTTTTAACCCAGAGAAATGCACGGTGCTCACTTTTGGATGATTCACCAAAAACTCAGCCACCTGATTGGCATTGTGACAGTGGGCTTGCATACGTAGTTTTAGCGTTTCAAGCCCTTTGGTGAATACCCAAGCGTTAAAAGGACTCATGCTGATACCGCCTGAACGTACCACCGTAAAAGCCTCTTGCATGAGTTTGTCGCTACCGACTAAAGCCCCGCCTAAGACTCGGCCTTGACCATCTAGATACTTAGTCGCCGAATGAATGACCACATCGGCGCCTAAGTCTAACGGTCGCTGTATCACTGGTGAGGCAAAGCAATTATCGACAACGAATAAGATATCATTGGCCTTTGAGAGCGTACTCAAAAAGCCAATATCGCAGATTTGCGCCAGCGGATTACTCGGGCTTTCGCAATAGATAAGCTTAGTATTTGGTTGTACGGCCGCCGCCCAAGCATCATTGTCGAAGCAGTCAACGTAACTCACCTCAACGCCGAACTTGGCCATATAGTTATTGAAAAGTCCTATGGAGGAACCGAACAGCTGATTGGCCGCCAGCAAGTGATCGCCAGCTTTTAGGTAAGCCAAACACATGGTTAAAATAGCGCCCATACCAGAAGCGGTTGCCACTGCGCGCTCACCGTTTTCGAGTGCTGCTAGGCGGCGCTCAAAGGTACGCACGCTTGGGTTGGTATGACGCGAATAAACGTTACCCGTCTTAGTACCATTAAAATGCGCGGCGGCATCACTCGCCGACGTATAGACATAGGAGCTGGTCGTAAAAATAGCCTCAGAATGTTCACCCTCGTCGGTGCGGTGTTGTCCAGCACGCACAGCGATGGTTTGCATACCATAATCAAGGCTCAAATCTAAGGCATCTGAGCGCCAGTTATTATCCAAACCACTGTCGTTGCTATTTTGTTGTGCTGGCGATTGGCTCATAAGGGTTCCGTAGTGAAGGTTGATGCTACAAAGATGATCGATACCGCTGTTAGTTAACATTTTAAACTGCACAATATCATATCATGCCTCTGCTTTTCAGACACCTGCTAAGCTTTTTTTCGTAACTAGGCTCTAAGCCTTTATTGTTCATAAGCTCCTGCTATGAATTAAAAAATTTAACGTATTTTTTATAGGCAGATACCCTTGTACCTGCTAAGCTTGGCAAAAATATTTGTGCGTATGGCTAAAGTATATAATTCTTTTTTATGGGTCATATATTTGCTAGCCACGGTATGATTATGTGTAGAGTCATATTAACACTGCATTAATCCTGTATTGAATACTGCCATTAATACAGTACTGATACTGCATATTACTAATAACGGCGCGGTAATAGACCGCTAAGCCAATCTTCTGAGTTTATTGAGGCCACCTTATGATGTCGATGTTGGATGTTTATTCTAGTAAATTGACGATGAGCCTCACTCTTGGATTGTCATTGAGTTTAGTTGGCTGTCAAAGCTTACCGAAACAGCCGCACTTAGCAGAGAGCAAAGCGCTATCTGAGCGAGTTAATGCTTTGTATACAAATAATAGCGCAAAGGATCAAGGTGATTCAAATATCTTGGACTCAGACAAGAGAACAGGTATGAAAAACTCATCACGTATAGAAGATGACAACGTCAATACTGAAACCGATGATACCGCCAATGCTGATAATAATACTGACTTAGTCGCCGCTATTAGTGAGCAAAACAAAATCCATCCTGATTTATCAGGGTATCATCCGATTGTCACTGGAGCCAATGCTTTTGCCTCTCGTAGCATATTGACCGATATGGCGACGCGTAATATCGACGCTCAATACTATATTTGGCATGACGATCAGGCCGGTCAACTGCTACTAAAAGACTTGTGGGAAGCGGCTGAGCGCGGCGTTATCGTGCGCTTATTGATAGACGACTTTAACAGTAGTGCGGCACTTGATCAGCAGTTATTACGTTTTTCCAGTCATCCTAATACAGCGGTAAGAATTACTAACCCTTTGATGCATCGTAAGTTTCAAGCGCTAAACTTCGTCACTGGCCTGCCGCGTATTAACCGGCGCATGCATAATAAAAGCATGACTTTTGATAAACAAATCACTATCATCGGTGGCCGCAATATCGGTAACGAGTACTTAAGTAACGACCAAAACAGCCAATTTGCTGATTTAGACGTACTTCTTATCGGTAAAGTGGTCGCGGATATTGATAATAGCTTTGGCAGTTATTGGTCAGCACCTATTTCTTACGATATTGAGACGTTAGTGACTTTAGATGAAGACGGACCTACGGACTTTATCGAAGGGCTTGATCAGCTCGATAATAATGAGAAAAGCGATAGCCAAAGTAGCGTATCAGTATATAAGTCAGCGATTGAGGACTCTTCTATCGATACTGATTTATTGAATAAGCGCATTCCCTTTCGCTGGACGGATATGCAGTTTTTGAGTGACGATGTGGGTAAGCTTACCAAGTCTGTTCCTACGGATACCAATCTAGTACAACAGCTACGCACCTTGCTTGGACGCCCTTCTAAAGAGCTGACCATCATCTCCTCTTATTTTGTTCCTACCAAAGATGGTGTCGATACGTTAGTAGAGCTGGCCAACTCTGGTATCAGCATTAAGATACTGACCAACTCTTTTGATGCCACCGATGTGACCGCCGTGCATTCAGGCTACAGCCAGTGGCGGCCTAAGCTCCTCAAATCCGGTATAAAGATATATGAGCTAAAATCCACGGCTAGTGAAGAGGATCGCGAAAACAAGCTGTGGAAAGCGCGCAGTCAATCTTCAACTAGCTTACATGCCAAAACCTTTGCCATTGATGACCATCAAGTCTTTATTGGTTCTTACAATGTCGATCCGCGCTCAGCAAATATCAATACGGAGATGGGCGTTATCATCAATGATGATGAGCTGGCGCGTCAACTGCATGAAGCGCTCAGTGATGACTTACTGAGCCAAGCTTATGAAGTCAAGTTGACCGATGACAATCATTTGCAGTGGCATACTATAGAAAACGGCGAGAGGAAGGTTTATGAGTCTGAACCACGGGTAGATTTGTCAGATCATATTTGGCTAACTATTATGTCGTGGTTACCTATTGATTGGCTGCTATAAAAGGGCCTTAGCCTATAGTTGCTACACTTTTTTATCTATCCACTATTTTATTTTCGCTCACTTATGACTTTTTATTTATCGTCGACGGTTATTGTGATGGCCGTTGTAATGCTTTGCTTGTATATGGAAAAGTAATCGACCATGCCTTCTCGCCCTCAATATGCGCTCATGTCTGGTAAAGATAAAAACATGGTGATTTTTATCTGCTTGGCTAGCGCTATCGCTTTTTTTGACTTTTTGATTTATTTGTATATGGCAGATTATATCTCTTCTGCTTTTTTCCCGACCAATATTGATCCTCGCATCACTCGGTTACAGGGATTAGGGTTATTTGCTATCGGTTATTTAGCTCGCCCGCTTGGCGGCATTATTTTTGGCCGCTATGGCGATATCAAAGGGCGTAAACCCCTATTACTCATGAGTATGCTTGCGACCGCTCTTTGTATGGTAGCTATGGCGGTACTACCGACCTATGCTCAGTGGGGCATAGTGGCGCCTATTTTATTTATTTTTTTGCGCCTGATACAGGGGATGGCGTTTGGCGTTTATGTGCCTTTGGCTTGGATTTATATTGCTGAGCAAGTTCCGCGTCAGTATCTATCAGTGGGCTGCAGCTATGTGACGGCGAGCTTTTTTGTAGGCGTATTATTCTCCAATGCTTTTTTTGTCTGGCTAAACGGCTCAATGACTCCTATCCAGCTATTAGATTATGGCTGGCGTGTGCCCTTTGCTGCCGCTGCTCTGCTAAGCCTTTTACCCCTACTTGCTTGGCGTTTTATTAACGAATCACCGTTTTTTATTGAAATGCAAACGAGGACACCTTTACAAGAGGCCAGGCAGCCGCTCACTTTATTATTTAAACACTGCAAGCATTCCATTTTTTTGGGCCTTTTGCTCAGTTTTATGATTGCTAGCATCACTACGGTAGTGGCTTTGCTACTGCCAAGCCTAATCGAGTTACGTTTTAGCTTGGATAGTGACCTGTTCGATTTTTCGCATAGCTTAGGCATTGTATTTATGATTTTTGGCTGTGTCTTTTATGGCATTATATCCAACCATGAAAATTTTGGTAAAATCTTAGTTCTCGGATCGGTTTTATTAATTGGCCAAATGTTTGCCTTTTATTATCATCTGCAAACCGGCGGCGACTACATCTTGATTATGTACGCCCTACTCGGATTTTTTGCTGGTATCGTAGGTATGGTGCCGGCTATCTTTGTACAGTTATTTCCGACTAATGTACGCCTGACGGGTCTCGCGTTATCCTATAATGTGATGTATGCGGTCGTGGGCGGGCTTTTACCTTTTGTACTAGGTTATGCCACCTCTTATATTAGCTTTTCACCGGCTCTATACATTGCCTTTATCGGCGCTATGAGTATTATGATTGGTCTGTATTTTTATCATCTGCCAGAATCGAGACAACTTAACCGAGTGATTTAATAGCGCTATGTACTTTAATTTTAAATCATACCGATTATGAAAACGCTACCATTGATTCAAGTTAAAATGAATACAGGTATGTTAGATAGGTCTTAATGCTTTATTAAAAAATGCGTTATTAAAATAAGAGCTGCACTGAACAAGATGCCTTACCAAACAAATAGTTAAAAATGCTTTGAAAAAGAGTTTTATAGTTATGATAGATATGACCAACAAACGCCTATCAGTCGCGCCGATGATAGACTGGACAACGACGGACTACCGTTATTTCGCGCGCCTGTTCAATCCTCACGTTTATCTTTATACGGAGATGATTAGCACAGGGGCGATTATATATGGTAACCGCGCACGTCACTTACGTTTTGATGAGCGCGAACATCCTATCGTGTTGCAACTTGGCGGTGCAGATAGCGCAGATATGACGCAGTGTGCTGAATTTGCACAGCAGCATGGTTATGATGAGGTCAATATCAATGTTGGCTGCCCCTCCGATCGCGTGCAACATAATAAGATAGGTGCTTGTCTGATGGCAGAGCCTGATACCGTTGCAAGCTTAGTGAAGCATATGCAAGCGGCGGTCGATATTCCGGTAACGGTCAAACATCGTATTGGTATCGATGACTTTGACAGTTATGAGTTTATGAAGGAGTTCGTTGAGACAGTGGCAGCAGCAGGCTGTACTCGCTTTATTGTCCATGCTCGTACCGCTTGGCTACAAGGTCTCAGCCCGAAGCAAAATCGCGAAATACCGCCACTGCGCTATGAGGATGTCTATCGGCTTAAACAAGAGCTTCCTGAGCTTGATATCGAGATCAATGGTGGTATCGAAACGCTGCAAGATATCGCAGACCACCTAGAGCACATCGATGGAGTCATGATCGGACGCGCTTTTTATCAAAACCCTTATCTGCTCGCAGAGGCCAATAGCTTATGGGGCGAGCCTGCGCCAAAACGCTCTGATATCTTGGCTGAGATGTACCCTTATCTGCGTCAGCAAATCGAGCTTGGCGAAGCGCTACCGACGATGGCGCGGCATTATTTAGGCCTCTTTCAAGGTTTGAATGGCGCGCGCAAGTGGCGACAGGCTTTAAGTGGTAAACCCAGTTTGACGATTGAGGATATTGAACGAGCCGCCACTGAAGTATTGGCGCTTAATCCTGGTATTTAATCAGCGGCAAGTGTGATTAAAACCTTGTCAACTGACAGAAAACAGCCTTGGCATTCGTTAAGCTAAATCATAAATCCCTCATAAAAGAGCATAAAGCTAAGCGGCTAGCGCTAAGTACTGCCACATCGCTAAGCCGTTATTGCAGATATGCAGGGCTATCGGCAATAGAAGCGAGCCCGACTTATAGCGCGCATAACAAAATATCAAAGCAAGTACGATGATAGTACTGATCTCATATAGCCCATACTGCAAATGCATAATCGCGAATACTAAGCTAGTAATCAGACTCGCCATAAGCGCGCCATGCGCTTCTGATTGTCCTAGGCCTTCAGCTTTCGATAGCTCTGTTTTATCGAATTTTATTGCAAACTGCTCTTTAAGCGCTGACCAAATAATGCCTCGAAACACCAGCTCTTCATAGAGGGGCGCGACCACCACCATCGCAATGATCAACAGCCATACCGAGCTAACCGAAGCATATAAAGGATCGACGAACAGCGAAGGAGATTTATCTAACCAATATGTCAGCGCTTGACTGGCGATCATAAATAGCAATAACAGCCCAAAGCTGCCGATAGCAACTCTTAAAGTGAACCGTTTGAGCGCTAGATAATCGCTGACCCGAGCGCCTTTTAAGCGAATAATAAGCGCTATTAAAGCACTCAAAAATACACCGCTAAAGACAATCGAGCTACTCACGATCGTACCGTTGCCGCTAGCAAAATAAAATAAATCAGCCGCCGCTTGTGATTTAGTGGAGGGCAATAGTAGCTTGCCAGCGAGATAAATACCTAATAGCTGGCTGCCAAAAAAAGCCAACACCATTCCCACCAGCAGCGCTAAAGTTTCCCATAAAGAAAAAAGCGGCCCCGCTTTTGCTGTTTGCTTCATAGCGTCTAGTGAGTTTGCAGGTTTCGACATATATAATGACTCTAAAAAATAATAAGCGACGCCATTTCACAGGACAGCTTTAACATTAAGATTAGCTACTATTTAGACAGCTGCTGCTCGATGATATCTAGCACCAATGACGACACTGAGTCTGGATGCTCAAGCGGAAACATATGACCGCCTTCGTGAGTCCGAAAGTCTATCCCTAAGCGCGCTTTGACTTGCTGTGGGAACTTACGTTTCAAAAATATACTTTCCTCGCCAATGACGAGCTTAACGGGCGGCTTGGGAGCTTCATTAGGGGTTAACCAATACATAGATGGATTGGTTCGAAACACCGCCACCTCATTTTTCTTGGAGATCGCTAGCGTTACTTTGCCATCAGCGCGCTCATGTAAGCCATGCTCGATATACCCTTTAAAGCTTCGCTCATCAAAATTCTTAAAGAAGCTTTTGTGGCGCATTTGCTCGTAAGCATCATCGCGGCTGTCCCAAACATCACGGCGATGTTTTGAGATGCCTGAGGGTGAAAACTTATCCATTGAGCGGTGATTCATCATTGGCACTTTATCTAGCGTCTTTGCCAAATGCATAAATAAACTACTACGCCCATATATCAGTGGCGGATCCATCAGCACGGCTTGCTTGAAATGCTTAGGCGCACGGTACAGCGCTTGCAACGTACATAACGCGCCCAAAGAATGCCCAACCGCGACGACTTGTGCCACGCCATGACGCGTGCAAGCCTCTGCTACACTATCGATGACTTGCTGGGTCAGACTGCGCCAATTATCGTCTACTGGATAGCCACTTGTCTCCCCTAGCATAGGGATATATTCAATAGTGAAAAATTCAGCAAGTCCGGCAAAGAAAGGCGCATAGACGGCGCTTGGCATGCCATTGGCGTGGGCGAAATGCAGCACTGGCTTCTGGGTTAGTTTTGATACTGGTAGGGACGCAAATCTTTGCGACTTATGGTCACTCTCACTCATATAAGCTCTCTATTATTTTGAGTATTAAAATATATTTATAGGATGATGGATTGCAACGACTAAAAACCAAACTTAGTTATAGCAAAAGGCTGAGCTATTTACTAGCTCAGCCCGGGTACTGATAGATTCAAAACCAACTTTATAGTAGACACTCTTAACGCATCTCAGCGCTACCCTCTTGCTGTCCTAATACATCAAGGTTAATACTGGAGCCCACACCTGCGCCTAATTTTACCGCAAAGCGATCCATAAATAGCTGGAATGGATCTACAGGCGTATAATTCACCACATTATCAAGCTCAAGCTGCTTCTCTAAGCTTGCGATGCTACCTGTCTGGTCTGCTAAGCCTAAAGCGATCGACTGCTCACCGGTCCAGAACAGCCCTGAAAATAGTTTATTGGCTTCCGGATCTTTGAGGCGCTCGCCGCGACCTTCTTTTACCGCATTAATAAAGTGCTTATGCGTATTGGCTAACACCTCTTCGACATGCTGCTCTTCATAATCCGAAAGCGGCCGCGATAGGCTCAAAATGTCTTTGTATTCGCCAGCAGTAATCGTACGATCTTCTACCCCTACTTTGTCCATCAGCCCTTCGATATTGTAGCTTGGCATAATGACGCCGATAGAGCCGACTAGACTTGAAGGATTAACATAGATCTCATCGGCGGCCGAAGCGATATAATAAGCCCCAGAAGCACCGATATCACCGATAACCGCATAGAGCTTTTTATCAGGATACTCAGCGCGCAGATCTATCATCGTCTGCCAGATCTCATCCGACTGCACTGGTGAGCCGCCAGGAGAATTGATATCTAAAGCCACCGCCTTCGAATTCGGATTTTCAAAAGCGCGCGTTAAGGCTTCATTAACGTCATAAGCATTGGCAATATCGCCATTACTGATGACACCTTGTAGCTCCACTACCGCCAAATGCGGTGAGCTGGTATCCATCCCTTCTAGTCCAGTAGGCGCTTTGGTGCTACAGCCTCGGCTAAAAGTAAAGAATAATAATAAAATATAACCAAAGGTAAGCAGCTTAAAGAAGATACCCCAACGCCTTGAGCGGCGCTGCTCTTCAACACTAGCTAATAAGGTTTTTTCGATGAGACGCCATTCTTGTCCGTTGGGCTGATTGGCCGGTACCTGCTGCACAGGTGCTGGCTGGTTCGCCGAATTATCAGGACGTTTGTTAGGGTCTGGTGGCCAGTTGGGCATATAACTTCCTAAGTGAGATCGATCAAGTACAAAATACAACTATCGTATATAAAAGCGCGTCAAATTATAACTGATTGAAGGCTTGCTAAGTATGGTGACATTGTCACTAAGGTTCAATAGTAAAATGTGACCTTATTGCAGCGATACTGCTAGCGCCTGTTTAATGATTTAGCGAATTACTACAATCACTCATGAGCCTGAATGGTTAGCGCCACCTCCAAAGGTTCCTTATCATAAGTCAGTACTTGTCCAGCATGCTGCGTCCTTAACACCTCTGCCGATACCGCCGAGCTACTATGACTCAGCCAAGTCGTGGAGCTAAAATCTGTTTGGCTCATATCAAAATCTAAAGGCTCAGCCGCGCATAATAGGGACCACAACTGCCAACTGCGCTTATGAGTGGCGACATCGAGAATAAGTCGCGATAAAGCTGTCGCGTCGGTCTTACTATCATTCAAAACATCATCATTCAAAACAGATAACTTTTCATTATTGGCAATCGTTTGCACGCTAGCTTTAATAGGCTGCTGAGGGTTACTGGCATTATAATGCACGACGGTTATCGGCGACTGACTAGCGATAGCAAGACTACAATCCCAGACTCTAGTATCATCAATCGCGCTCCAACCAGTGAGCGCCTGCAGCCTTAACTGACCATTTAACGCTTGCCACTCTTGACCTTGCTGACAGTCTTGCGCACTGACAAGAGGGGCATCGCTTGTTACCGTTGGCGCACTTTGTAGCGCTTGCCAGCGCTCATGTTGCCCTGCTTGCCAATACTGCGCTGTGGGTAGCTTTTGGCTTAAGAGTGCTACGCTCAAAGGTAATAAAGATGCTCCTTGCAGAGCTAAATGTCGGTTACTGTCTGTAGGGTTAGAAGGGACATTATTAGTCATAGTGGCAGCGCTACTTTGTACAGTAATGCCGTCTAAATGTTTGATCGCCAAGGTGCGCAGCAGCTGCTCTAACCGTCCAGCTAATTTTTCAGCCGTCAGCGTACTTGGTCTATTGCGCTCACCTTGCGTTCTGTGATCGGCCAAGAACAGCCAACTTATCTTATCTTGACCTAATTCTTGGTTTAATGATGGTTTACTAGCTTTGCTTTGATCATCTGTGTCTTTATCATTCGGATAAATCAGTACCGCTGCCGTTATATAACGATCTCCTGTCGGCAGTATATAAAGTGTCGGCGCCTGCGAGAAAGACTGTTGATTACTATAAATCGTCATCAGCAAAAGCGTCAGCGGCACTGAAGAAAACCTGCGACTAATAACCCCTCGCGGTAGTAACCAAGGCAAGAGCATTAGCGCTGCCATCAGTAACATAGCAAAGTTGATTGGAGTGTATAACCAAGCGCTATTTAGCACAGGTAGCGTCGTCAGCCACTCGATCAGTTGATGTAAGTGACTGACGATAAAACTGACTAACGCCCAAATACTGTCAGCGATGCTTGGTAATAATAAATAGCACAGCCCAGCTAAAAGGTTCAGCGGCACAATAATCCAGCCAAATAAGCCAATCGCAAATAGGTTAATGACGAGCCCCCATAACGAAGCCTTGCCAAACAGCAGTAAAGTAATAGGGAGCAGCGCTATAAATAGCCACAACTGCAATCTAAAAACGCGCTTAAATAATAGCCAGCTCTTGTGCTGTCTTAAGCTTACTTTAAGAAAGACTTGCTTGTCTTTGTCTAGTTTTGCCATCTTTGTAGAAGAGGTAGGAAGGGACGCAGTAGCAGCTGAGGTTTGGTTTGCGATTGCGTCCTCATAGCTTAGCAGCAAGGCTACGGCAATAAATGACAGCCAATATCCGGCTTGCCACAACACATACGGATCGAGCCAAGCCATAATGATAGCTAATGCTAATAACACCCGCAAGGTACTGACAGGCACTAAGGTTAAGCGCACTAAGCCTATCGCTAATAACATCCAAGCAGTGCGCGCCGCTGGCACATCAAAGCCAGTAAATAACGCATAAATGAAAGCTGAGGCTATCATTACCCACCAGCGTACTTGCCAGCGCGGCAGCGTGCGATAAAGTGCTGGATAAAAGCGCTCGACTAAAAACACCACCATAGCAGCTAACATAATAGCCAAAAACAGCACATGAGTACCTGAAATCGCTAATAGATGCGAGATACCTGCTAGCTGATACAGATCTTTGGTTTCATGGTTGATTAAGCTACGATCGCCGGTAAGCAAACTTAAAGTCACCGCATCTGCTTGTTGTTCAGTAGCGGATTTAGTAGACCAGTCTTGATAAAAGTGTTGACGCAGTTGCAGACGCCAGCTATCAATAGTGATACGCATCCGCGACCAAAAAGAGATAGTATCAGTAGCTATACTAGCGGCACTCGCCGACTGATTAGGATAGCTATTAGGAATTGAGCTCAGCGTAATAATCGTCGCGGCCCCATCGATATGACGGGCACGTAGCCAGCGATAGCTATCAAAACCAGTCGGATTATTTAGCGCTTGCTCGGAGCTAGCTAATGGCGCGAGCGCCAAGGTCATCAATACGCGCTCGCCCGGCTGTAAGCTATTTAACCTGGCGACACTAGGATTATCTTTAGCCTTATTCGGGTACAAACTTAGCAATACCCGCCGATTTAATAACGCACTATTTGGTTGCCGGGTATCATTAACCGCACTCTCAGTACTTTTTTCAGCTAGTTGTTCAGCGCTAAGATCAGTGGTTAGCGGCACTATCTCGCTAAGAGTAGCGACCTGCCGGTAGCCGCTATTCAGCGCCGCGTCGTACACGCTATCACTAACCCCCTCGATAGTGACCCAAGCTTGCACTCGCGCAGACGCCGTTATTTTTGTACGCTCTAATTGCTGATGAGCAATGAGCGCTTGTAACAGGCTGCCGATGATTAAGGCCAGTGCCAACACTACTACGATCACATAGCGTAGCGGCCTAAACAAGCTGAGCATACGAGTGGTTAATAAAGCTGGCTTTGAGGCTAGTTTTGAGTGACTATTAATAGAAATGGTATTTGATAAAGGTAAGCTAATACGCTGCTTTAATAGGACTAATAGAGTCGTAATAACAATAAGTACACAAGGTAAAACCAGGCGATGGCTAGTGTCTAATAAACCTAAGCTTTGAGGCAAGGGAATAGCCGCTGCTATGGTTAATACGGCTGCCATAATGATGATTATTAGCGTGCCAATCCCCCAATACATTGACACTCCTCGCTCGCTAATGTGAGTTTGTTCTATTGTTAAGCATAGGGCATGTTGAATAGCGGTTTGTTATTTAAGCTTAGCGCTGACCATAGCATTCGTGCCTTGATTACCCTATACTATTTCATAATAAAATATTTATAATTAATAATGTATCGCTGTAAAAACACTTATCAAAAGCTTATCTATAAGCTTGAAGTCGCTATCTTCTAATCATAGCACTATTAATAATGATATACTTTTGTCTTAAAACATAATCGCCTACCGATTGGCTTGTTTTCTATTTTTTAGCAGCGGGCTGTAATTAACGACTAAAGGCAGGCTTGTGTCAAAAAAACGTCTGAAGAACCTACTTCCCACCCCTGAACAAATCCTACAGAGCCGCAGCTTAAAGTTTTTTGCGCCGCATTTGGGCGACCCTAGATTATGGCAGTTCAATCGCCACAGCTTAAATAAAGCCGTTTATATCGGTGTGCTTAGCGCTTTTTTTCCGCTACCCGGGCAGATGCTATTAGCCTTAATCGGCGCGCTTATTTTTCGCGCAAACGTCCCCATGGCGCTGGGTCTGACTTGGATCACTAACCCACTGACGACGCTACCTATTTTTTATGCTGGCTATTATATTGGCGCAAAGATTATTGATGTGCCGATGATTAGCTTACGGCTGATTGGTAGGATGATTGCTGATTTTAGTCTATGGGTATTATCAGACGGTGCCAACCCTTTTATTATTCATAGCGGCAAAGTATCGCTTACCGCGTTTTGTCTTGGGCTGACTATCTTAGCTGTTATTAGTAGTATTATCTGTGGCTTGACCTTTAAAGGTATTTGGCGTTATAAGACCGTCAGCAGTTGGCAAAAGCGTCAACGCCTGCCAACTGATAGACCGCCTAAACTTTAAGGCTATAAAGCGCCAAACGCCGCTAATTATTTTGATGCTCGTCCAACGCTTCAAGGATATTATCTTTAAAGTGACTGTCCATCACCTGCGTAGTAATGGCTTTGTCGTCTTTGGTTAAAATATATTGCTTACCTGTCGCTGTCTCTTGTACTTCTAAATAATAATCTACCCCAGCTAAAGTAATAGCATCAAAAATCGCGGTTAATTGCTCTTTTTGCGTCTCTCTATCGACTTGCTCAAATACTAAGGTGTCGATGTAAGGCAATAAAGGCTCCTCACCTTCTTCTGCACTTCCAAAAGCCGCGATTGGATCATCTCCCTTATCCATAGTGTCACTCCTCAAAAGTAAATAATAGCAAAACAATACTACCGATTTATGTTAAAAACAACGGCTACTATTTATTGCTATCGTAGCTTTTCTAGCGGCTAAGTTGCTGAGCACGTTAAACATGCCTTAACATCTTAATAAACTTGTATATTAGTAATTCTCCCAGTGACCATTGCGTAATAGCAGCTGACGATCCGCAAGCGCCGCTAAACTGCGATCATGAGTCACCATAAGTAGCGCTGTTTTCATCGTGCTTTGCAGCTCTGATAATAGCCCAAATACGCTTTGCGCATTATCATAATCTAAGTTGCCCGTGGGCTCATCAGCTAAAATCAGCGATGGCTTAGTCACTAGCGCGCGAGCAATAGCTACCCGCTGACGCTCGCCGCCAGATAACTCGCCGGGCCTATGCTCTAAACGATGACCTAAGCCCACATTTTCTAAGATTTCAATCGCTTGCTGACGGGCCTCAGTAGTCGATACCTTTGGGCGCATAAGTAGCGGCATAGCGACATTCTCGATAGCGGTAAACTCAGCTAAGAGATGATGAAATTGGTAAATAAAACCCAAATACTGATTACGCATCGCACCGCGCTCAGTCTCATTCATATGATTAAGACACTGACCATGTAGCCAAACCTCACCGCTAGTAGGCGTATCAAGACCGCCTAATAAGTGCAATAAAGTACTTTTGCCCGAACCACTTGTACCGACGATAGCCACACGCTCGCCGGCGTTAATATCGAGATCCAAACCCGTGAGTACTTGGGTGTGTACCGCTCCATCATCATAAATCTTGTTAATATTGCTTGCCTTCAAAATAGCTGACATAGCGCTTCCTTTATCCTTTAATGGCTTACAGTTGCTATATAGAGACTTATGTCACTACTATAGCGTCCGGTTTGTATCGTTATTGGTCTGCAAATCAAAACTATAACCTAGAGAATCAATAACCCTGTTATAGCTCCATACTGCTGTAATTACTCATAGCGTAACGTTTGCGCTGGCTGAATCTTAGCCGCTCGGCGCGCCGGATAAATGGTCGCCAAGAAGCTCAGGATAAACGAAGCACCGGTAATCAATACCACATCCGTTATACGCAGCTGTGAAGGCAGGTAATTGACAAAATAAGCATCAAATAAATTTAGGCCAAAAGCTTGATTAATAAAGCCTAAGATATCACTAACCGTCAGCGCAAATATCACCCCTAGTATCGTCCCGGCAACCGTACCGATAACGCCAATCACTACTCCCTGCACCATAAATACTTGCGTAATCAGGCGCGGCGAGGCTCCAAAGGTTTTCAAAATAGCAATATCAGCTTTTTTGTCTGTCACTAGCATCACCAAGCTTGAAACGATGTTAAAAGCCGCTACCAAAATAATCAAAAACAGCAGTAAGCCGACCATAGCTTTCTCCATTTGGATAGCGCCAAACAAGTTGCCATGGGTTTGGGTCCAATCACTAGGATAAAGCTGAGGCGGAGCGATGCTAGCCGCTTTTTGCGCGGCAGCAGGCGCTTGGAAGATATCGTCAAGTTTTAAGCGAATACCTTGTGCGCCATCTGGTAGCCGTAGCAATTTTGCTGCATCATTCATCGGAATAAAGGCCGCTAACGTGTTGACGTCCGGGCTAATATTGAAAACACCGGTCAAAGTAAAGCGCTTAAACCTAGGAATGACGCCTGCTGGTGATGGCGAGGCTTCTGGCAGCACCAAAGTGACTTTATCACCGATATTGAGACCGAGCGATTGCACCATCTCTTCCCCAAGAACGATATTGAAATCGCCACTTTGTAGGGTATCAATACTCCCCTCCACCATATGATTATTGATAATCGAGACATTTTTTTCATATTCAGGCTCGATACCCGTAACCATAATACCAGCCACTTGACCGTTCGCTGTTAGCATCCCTTGTAGTTGGATAAAGGGTGCTACCGCTGCCACTTCTGGATCTTCAGCCTTGATGCGTTTGGCTAATGGCTGCCAATCACTAATCACCTCGGCTGAAGTGACGGTCGCTTGCGGCACCATACCAAGTATTCGGGTTTTTAACTCTCGATCAAAGCCATTCATCACTGATAGTACCGTGATAAGGACGGCTACCCCTAAGGTCAAACCTATCATGGAGATTAGAGATATAAAGGAGATAAAGCGGTTACTGCGCTCGGCTCGGGTGTAACGCAAGCCAATAAATAATGCTAAAGGACGAAACATAGTCAAACTCTTTATCTTATTTATATGCATCTTTATATCGTGACGACTCCCTCAAGCGAATAAGGCGAATAGGGCGAATAAAGCTTTGTAGCCAAATAAACAGGCATATAAATAGGGTTCTAGACAGATCTGATTGTTATTTAACCGACCATCATCCTGATAGGTTAACAAGACTGCCAAAAAAAGGGGATAGTTTGACACAATTTTATGAATATGTGCCAATGATTAGCATAAACTAATGGGGTTTTTTGGCAAACTCGCGTTGTTTGCGATTATTTTTTAGGAGGGGCTTGCTATTGTTTGCCATCATACCTATATATTGTATGCTAAAGACAAATGTCATTAACCCATCATTGTGGTATGACGGATAGCTTGACGACATCGCAGCACGCTGAGGCTGATAATAACTAGATACTATTAATTATTAATATATTATGCTTGCTTAGCTGCATTGAATACGACTTAGCGCTCACTATCCAACCTTACCGCTGATTTAAGTTTGAGTATCCTCATGACCATTAATTATCATTATAAAAACGTACAAGCCCCTACCAAGATCACCTTATCCGACGAACAAACTGCTGGTCATGCTGATCATTGGCGTATATTGACTGATGACATGAGTCAGGATGTGCCCGAATGGTTACAGCAAATGATTGAGCATGCGGCTATTCCTAAAGGCCTCAATAGCAACGTCAGTGCGACAGACAGCTGTCTATTATTGTCTGAAGATCAACCCTGCCACATCAATCAAGTTTTGGCTATGAAAGAGGGCCGTCCTGAGCGTTTCATCAACGCCTACCCTTGCGTCGATAGCCCCTATGGAATGACCTGCAAAATTGAGCGTATTATCGCTAACGACAATTCTCATGATGCCGTACTACGCTTACGCAGTGCTGACGGCAGTATTATTTATGCGTTTGATCAACTCTACACTGCCAACCGTCATCAATACCAGCAAGGCACCTCTTACTTTGTGAATCTTAGCGCTTGGGCGCATGAGATCTCGATCAGCGAACAAAACGAGGTGATTAAAGTCGAAGATGAGGAAGCCATTCGCTATCATCGCGCTTTTAATGACATCGTCGCCGCCAATGATGGAAAAATCCCTGACGATCTGCAGCAGCAAATTGCAGAGTGGCAACCTGAGACTAAAGAGCAGATGGCACCGGTCGAGATTAACCTAGGTCACATGTGCGCTTATCTGTTCGGCGATACCTTGGGCCAAGAGGATGAAGCTTGGTGTCAAGGACAAGTGCTAGGCAAGCAACAAACGGTCTTTAACGGTAAGCCTATTATTTTGTTTGATGTCGTGATCTTGCGTGAACAAGACGCCGAGCCTTTTGTCGTCCGTATTGGCGCTTGTGAGACCGATGAGACGCGAGCAATTGCAGTGCACGACTATGTGCAAGCAAATATCTGGCTACAAGCGGCTATTTACAAAGAAAACCAGCAAGAACAAGCGGCTAGCTAAACAAATAATATTAATACTGACTAATAAAAAGGCCCCAAACGTGATGTTTGGGGCCTTTTTGCTCACTTAGACTTATATCTTTATAAGGTTCTGGCTAGAATGTATCCTCATTATCGATTGACACACTCTAAGAAAAACTAAGCTAGCGTCGTCATTGACTTAATATCTTTAAACAGTGCCTTTTGCTCATCGCTTGGACGAGCCGTTTGTAGTGCCATTAATTGCGACATATCACCTTCAACGCGAATTTTACCACTCATAAAGGCACCCATAATCTCGTTCATATCGAAATCAGTGATGATCGATTGCAGAGTTTTATTATCAAGCAATAGCGTTGTTGTTGCTTCAGAATTTAAACCTTTGTGCAGTAGGCCATTGGCGAAGTTACTTTCAATCACTTCGTCACCGTCCGTGACTTTTAAGTTGATAACCATATTCTCCAATGCAGGAGGAAGGTTTAGCTCACCGGCTTCATTACCCATTTTCTCTACTTGTTCAAACCAGGTATCCGTTAAAAAAACAGCCATATTATTATCCTTAGTGAATACTTATTATTGATACTTATTATATTTATCTTATCCTCGGTGTCATTAGTTAGGGTTATCATCGTACTTATCTGATCCTCAACCTTGGCATCGAATTTATAAAATAGACATTGATATAAACAGCGTCTATACAAGTATATTGAATTGTAGTCATTGTCATAAAACTATTTATACGGCTTTATTATAAGGGTGAGCCCGACTATAAGTAAAACCTAATATCACCCTTGATTGCCAAATAGTAACAAAATTTATCGCTTGGCTTTTAATTAGCAGCTTTTGTTTACGGCCTCAGTCACAGACGAGCAATATTCAATACTTATCGCTATTCTTATCCATACTAATCAGGTAGCGTCTGTATGAGCCAAATAGACCTGATATTCACTAAGGGGCCCCTCTGTTTTATCTTTCAAGAGCCTATTAGGATAAGTTGCCCGATAAATTATTTACCAAAGAGTTTGTATTTTGGCGCAGGAGTTTGATGATATTTGATTAAGATTGCGTTACAATACCCTTAAACAGAGTCGGGAGTTTTAACTAAACGTTACCTGAGCGTGTTTTTTGTCAGCAGCCGCTAGCATATATCTGTTTTTTATCAGCTTATGAGACAGATAGATGTCTGCTTGTATTTCAGTCTATACTCGGTTAACCATTATCCAGTCGGTATTTAGTAGCCTAGTAACTGCGGCCCGGTAATTAAGGTCTGAGTATGACAGTGTTTTACTAACTTTAACGATATATTAATCATCCTTACTTTGCTTAATTGTGTTATTGGCCTTAATGGCCGCTTTACCGCTCAGTCAACGCTGAGATAGCAAAAGTCTGGCTCACTAGTTAATACACCGTTACAGTGATAGATAAGTCTGACAGCAGCATGCACCGCAATCCCTATCTATTTGATAGCATCGCTTTTTAATCTTGCTTTGTTATCTTATGGATATCGCAAAGCTTTAGTTAATTCTGTTGATAATTTAGGCTGTAAAGGAATCATCCAATGAGTTTACAAAACACAGCAGTCGCCCCTATAGACCGCGAGTATGAGATCACTGTCGTAAGATTCTTTACGATTATGGCCGTCATTTGGGGCATCGTCGGCATGAGTATCGGTGTTTTCATTGCCTCACAATTGGCGTGGCCAGCACTTAACTTTGACATTCCATGGTTGACATTTAGTCGTCTAAGACCACTGCATACTAACGCGGTCATCTTTGCGTTCGGTGGCTGTGCCCTGTTCGCAACCTCTTACTATATCGTACAGCGTACCTGTAAGACGCGATTGTTCGCCCCTTATTTAGCTTGGTTTACCTTTTGGGGTTGGCAGGCGGTTATCGTCTCAGCAGTCATTACACTGCCGCTAGGGTTAACGTCGACTAAAGAGTATGCTGAGCTTGAGTGGCCTATTGATATCTTGATTGCTTTAGTATGGATATCCTATGCTATCGTTTTCTTTGGTACTTTGATCAAACGAAAGACCTCACATATCTATGTCGCTAACTGGTTCTTTGCTGCCTTTATTATTACGATTGCCTTACTACACATCGTCAACAGTATGGCGATTCCTGTTAGTGCGTTCAAATCTTACTCACTATTTGGCGGTGCGACCGATGCTATGGTGCAGTGGTGGTATGGGCATAATGCGGTTGGTTTTTATCTGACAGCAGCGTTCCTTGGGATGATGTATTACTTTGTTCCGGTACAGATTGGTCGCCCGATCTATTCTTACCGCCTATCTATCGTGCATTTTTGGGCTTTGATTGCCTCATATATGTGGGCCGGTGGTCACCATTTGCATTATTCAGCGCTACCAGATTGGACGCAGTCGCTAGCGATGGTGTTCTCTATTATTCTATTCGCTCCTTCTTGGGGTGGTATGATTAACGGTGTTCTCACCTTATCAGGTAGCTGGGACAAGCTGCGGACTGACCCTATTATTCGCTTTATGATTGTGGCCTTATCCTTCTATGCGATGTCGACATTCGAAGGGCCGATGATGTCTATTAAAACGGTCAACGCGCTATCACACAACACTGACTGGACGGTAGGTCACGTTCACTCAGGAGCCCTCGGCTGGGTCGGTTTGATTACTATTGGTTCAATATATGTCATGCTACCGCGTATTTATAATAAACCAAAAATGTATTCGGTCAGCCTGATCACTACTCACTTTTGGTTGGCGACAGCGGGTACTATTTTCTATATCGTCTCAATGTGGATCTCAGGTATTGGGCAAGGCATGATGTGGCTGGCAACAAATCCTGATGGTACTTTGGTATACAGCTTTGTAGATACAGTTGAGTTCTCGCATTTCCCTTACATAGGCCGTGCCTTTGGCGGTCTGTTATATGTATCGGGTATGTTTGTGATGGCTTATAACGTCTATCGTACTATTCAGATGCCTGAAGGAAAGCCGGTTGATATCGCTGATCCAACAGATCATGAACCTAGTGTTGACCAAACTTCGACAGCTAAAGTATAAGGAGCGATCATGGCTGGTACACCGCATGAAATTATTGAAAAAAATACAGGCTTATTGGTCATCTTTATCGTTATCGCTATTAGCTTTGCAACGCTAGTCGAAATTGTACCGCTAATCTATGATAACAAGAATCCAGAGGATGGCGGGGTTAATACACCGCTCCCTGCTATGGAGCCGTGGACGGCGCTTGAGTTTGAAGGCCGCGACATTTATATCCGTGAAGGCTGTCACGTTTGTCATACGCAAATGGTGCGCCCTTTGCGTGCTGAAGTTGAGCGTTATGGTCCCTACTCTCGTGCTGCAGAATCGACGTGGGATCACCCGTTCTTATGGGGATCGAAACGTACTGGTCCTGATCTAGCACGGGTTGGTGGCCGCTACTCAGAAGATTGGCAGAAGCAGCATTTAATCGCGCCAAGATCCTTAGTTCCTGAGTCAGTCATGCCTGGTTTCCCATGGCTTGCGACTAATGAAGTGGACGGCGTTAAGGTGCAAGCTAAAATGCGCCTATTCCGTGACCGTTTTGGGGTCCCCTACACTGAAGAAGATATCGAAGGCGCACCTGATGTCGTGCTTGGTGCTACTGAACTTGACGCTCTAGTAGCTTATTTACAGCAGCTAGGCACAGCGATGGAAGGACAGCGCTAATGGGTATTGGTGAATTACAAACAATTGCAACTGTTGCTGCCTTCATCGCCTTTATTGGCGTTGCCTGGTGGGCTTATTCGCCAAAAAACAAAAAACGCTTCGAAGAAGATGCACAACTTGCGCTTGATGACGATCTCCGTGATGATTCGTCTGATGAGCAGCGCAATAAGGATAAATGATGACATTCTTTTGGAGTTCTTGGATTACCATATTAAGTATTATGTGTTGGGCGGGTATTCTCGGTGTTTTACTAATGGTTTTAAAATATAAGCCAGAAGTAGAAGAAGACGGTACTACTGGGCATAGCTATGATGGTATTCAAGAATATGATAAACCGCTACCGAAGTGGTGGCTAGTTATATTCTTTGGTTCAATTGTTTGGGCAATAGCTTATTGGATTTTCTTCCCCGCTATTTTGCCAAAACACTGGGACGGTATAGCTACGGTAGAAGTCGATGGCGAAACTGTGCCTTGGACCTCGCATAATGAGTTAGCTAGTGAGCTTGAAGCTAACGACAAGATATTTACCGATAACTTTGAGCAAAGCATTCTAGCTAGAGCTGACGCGAGTGATGCGACAGCAATCTTGGACGAGCTCAGTAGCTTACAAACGACATTGCGTCGTAGTGAAGAGCCGCCTGCAGACTTGCAAACAAAGATAGATGAAAAAGTTGCTGCTCTATCCCCTGCAGTTGAAAAGCTATCGCAAGATCCGAATGCATTAAAAGTAGGTAGTCGCTTGTTTTTACAGAACTGTTCCGTCTGCCATGGCTCTAATGCTAAAGGCGCGACAGGCTATCCTAACTTGACCGATAATGCCTGGTTATATGGTGGCGAGGCAGACCATATCTTGACAACTTTACATAAAGGTCGTGTTGGCGGTATGCCAGCTTGGCGTGATCAGATCGGTGAAGATGGCGTTCGCGCTGCTTCAGAGTATGTCTTATCTTTATCACCCAAAAAGGGTAGCGAAGCCAATAGTCCATTAGATCAAACTATGGTCAAACAAGGTGAAGCAATCTTTACTCAAAACTGTGCACTATGTCATGGTCCAGAGGGTAAAGGCATGATTTCAGCTGGCGCGCCAGACTTAACCGATGATATTTGGTTATACGGCGGTGAACGTGAGACAGTACGAGATACTCTACGTTATGGCCGTGCCGGTGTGATGCCTGAGTGGGAGACTAAGTTAGGAAATGAGCGTATTATGCTTCTAGCCGCTTATGTCTACTCGCTTTCGGATAGATCTGCTGTTAACACTAATACAAGTAATATGACAACGGCTAACACCGCATCAGCTACAACTAGCGATAATTAAGCTAGTCGAAAAACAAGTTTAGAAATAATAGCATTTTACTAAAGGAGGACTGTCAATGCAGTTCTCCTTTTTTAGTTAGCAGTCCACTACTTTTTATGACTCAAGCGCTCCCAGCGCCTTAATATTATAGCTTTATGCATATTGCTATTTGGGATTATAACCCCATTTATATTAAGGAAAATGTTAAAATAGCCGTCTATAAAGACTCGTTTTTTCCTTAGATTATGGCAACATTTTCTGTAGCGTCTAACCAGACTGCAAATTGATTCTTTTTTTTAAAAGAGGCAAGTTTATGTCAGCTCCACAACCAAATAAAATCCCTGTACAACAGATAGATCTCGATGCAACTAAACACCGAGTGCACCCCCGTTTTGTAACGGGGTTTTATCAAAATATTCGCGTCATTAGTATGTATTTCTTCTTAGCGTTGTTTTTGCTGTTGCCGTGGCTACGTTATGATGGCAGGCAGGCTATTTGGTTCGATGTACCCTCGCAGCATTATTACATCTTTGGTATGACATTTTTGACCCAAGATTTTTATTTTATTGCCGCTTTTGCTCTTATCGCTGCCTTTACTTTATTTGTGGTGACCGTTTATGCAGGGCGAGTATGGTGTGGCTATGCCTGTCCGCAAACCATTTGGACACATATGTTCCAGTATGTGGAAAAACTAGTGATCGGTGATCGCAACAAGCGTATCAAATTTGATAAGTCGCCAATGGGGTTACAAAAAATCTTTAAGCGCTCGCTGATTTATTTTATCTGGTTTGTGTTTTCGATGATTACTGCGACCACTTTTGTCAGCTACGTGTCTGGTACGGAAGCCATATATCAAAGTTGGCAAATGGTAGGGTTTATCCCTTTTCCTGATTGGCCAACATGGATATGGGTGTCGGTATTTATCTTTGCTTTCTCAACTTATGCCAACGCCGGCTACATGCGCGAGCAGATGTGTATTCAGATCTGTCCTTATGGTCGCTTCCAAAGCGTCATGTTTGATAAAGACACTCTGATCGTCTCTTATGATTATGATCGCGGCGAGCCTCGCGGTGCACGCAAAAAAGGCACGCATCCTGATGATTTAGGCGATTGTATCGAGTGTCAGATGTGTGTTCAGGTCTGTCCTACAGGTATCGATATTCGTGATGGTCTGCAAGTCGCTTGTATTCAGTGCGCCGCTTGTGTCGATGCGTGTAATGATATTATGGATAAGGTTGGCTATCCGCGTGGGCTTATCCGCTACACAACTGAGCGGCAGCTGGCTGAAAAAGAGCCTAGCCGTATATTGCGCCCGCGTTTATTTGCTTACTTAGCTCTGTTAACGATATTATGTGGTGGGCTTATATTTGCATTAACGGATCGCGTGCCATTAGAGATTGATATACGCCGTGACCGTAATCAGCTCTCATCGCTGAACCAACAAGGCATGATCGAGAACAGCTATGTGGTGAAACTCACCAATAAAACGCAAGATGAGCATACTTACAAAATTACTTTAGAGCCTGAAGATGGTTTAAGCTTACAGCTACGCTTCAATGATGTACCGCTAGTTGCTGGTGAAAGCTTCGATATGTCAGTTAGTATTTATGGAGATCCAGAAGTTGTCGAACCAGGACAAACACTTGTGACGCTAAATGTCGAGAGCGAAGATGGTCAATATAAAGTCAGTAAAGATAACGTCTTTACCACTCAAGGTCAGTTGTAGCCGATAATGGTTAGGCGCTTATCACGATGCGATTAGAATAACGTGATGACTTTTTTGCTTAATTTCGCTTGATGCCTTGTGTTTGATAAGGGGTTCTTATCTTACGTAGGACATTTGGCTTATGTATTAAACGCTATTTTATTAATAGGTATTTTATGTCTACTTCCTCATCGAACTTTAAACATCAAGACAGTCAGCCGTGGTACAAAAACTACATGGTGATTATCTTTGTGATTGGTCTACCGGCGTTTGTGGTAGTGGCTTGTATTTTCTTCGTGTATTACTCTTATCAAATCCGTGATAGCGTGGTGCGTGATGACTGGTATATGGATGGCAAGACTCTCTATCACGATGTCTCACGTGACAAGCTCACTTACGATCTAGATTTGCATGGAAAAATGCAGTTTTCAGAAGCGGGCGATATTACCTTTTATCTTAATTACCCTGAGCAAAGCCTACAATCAGGGACTTTATTAAACGGTGAGCCAGTTACTTACCCTGATACCCTTAACTTATCCATCTCCCATGCCACTGACATCAAAAAAGATCGGGATGTCGTACTGCAACACCAAAGCGCTAATAAATATACAGCTCAAGCGGATATCGATCCTTTAAAAGCTAAATACTATCTACAAGTCAGTAATGAAGGCGATGATGATTGGCGCATGCAAGATGTGGCAAAACTGCCACGTACCGAGGTTAGTTTCGATCCGCTACCTGTATTTGAGAAAGACTCCTAGCCTGCTTGCTTTATTAGATCTTTTAAAGACCATATCAGATCTTTTAATACTCATTAAAAAACCAGCTACTCCATAAGAATAGCTGGTTTTTTTGTTATTAGCGTGATCTTTAGATTAAAGCAATGGATTGATAGTAGGTATTTTTGTGCTTTGCTGGCTGTTATTTATCGCCGTTACCGAATGCTCTGTATCCAAACCGTTAGCACCAAAAGCTTGCTTTTTAGGCTCAGTGGGCAAACCCATCTCATCAAGACTGCCTTGCTGTCCGACTTGGATATTATTCCCTTCGAATAGGCGCTCGCTATTATCACGCTCGGTCGTTAACGTTTCAAAATCGAATAACTCGCGATCGGCTAATTGTGACGGCGCTACGTTTTGCATGGCTTTGAAAATAGAAGCCAAGCGCTGCGGATGGGCGTCATCCCATTCGCGTAGCATGTCGTTTATGACCGCGCGTTGCAGGTTGGTTTGACTGCCGCATAAATTACAAGGAATAATCGGGAATTGCTTTAGGGCAGCATAGTCGATGATATCTTTTTCTTGTACATAAGCTAGCGGCCGGATTAAAATATTTTGTTTATCATCGCTGAGTAGCTTTGGCGGCATAGATTTTAGCGCGCCGCCATGAAATAGGTTCAAAAAGAAAGTCGCGAGCATATCATCGCGATGATGACCCAAAGCAATTTTGGTTGCGCCAATTTGTTTGGCAAAGCCATAGAGCGAGCCCCGACGTAAGCGCGAACATGCCGAGCAATAAGTCTTACCTTCAGGGATCACGCTTTTGACGATACTATAAGTGTCCTTTTCTAAGATATAATGCGCTATCCCTTGCTCATTGAGATAATTGGGCAACACCTCTTCTGGGTACCCCGGCTGCTTTTGATCCAAATTAACTGCGACAATATCAAAATGAATCGGCGCGACACGCTTTAGCAGCAACAAAATATCGAGCAAAGTATAGCTATCCTTTCCGCCCGAGACACAAACCATGACTACATCGCCCTCTTCGATCATATTGAAATCTTGAATCGCTAAAGACACTTGCCTGCGTAGCTTTTTCTGTAATTTTTTCAAGGTAGCGGATTGAATAGCATCTGACTCATTGTCGTTAGTAGTAACGTCCAGTTGAGACTCAAAATTGGGAGTGAATAAAGTAGCGGTGTTCATAAAAGACTCAATATTTGGGTAATACAAAATCGGCAACTAAGGCTCAGGTTGACAAGCTTTAAGTAGCGTTAAACCTTTATAGTCTGCCGTTAATAATAGCCGCATTATAGCAAACCTTACGAATAAATTTATTAGCAACAACTCTTAATTTTATTAAGATAGTGAGCTTATTGCATTTTAGGTATTGCTACCGATAAACGTCCTATGAGCTCTAAAGATAAAAGCGTAACAATTTCTTGCATCATTGCAGCATGTTTGTGGTTTTATTTATGGACTATAATTGCTATGGTAGGGCACAAATAGCTAATACCCAATCGACCACTGCGCCTTTGCTCTATGATTGGCTAATGGTTTATTGAATTATTATGGTTTATTGATTTATTTTTACTGACTGATCTGTAAGAGGATACTTATGAAGCTGTTACGCATTCTACCTTTGGCGCTGCTAGGACTCGTTGTTATGCCACAAGCAAACGCTACTGATATTAAAAGAGACAATATTAATCAATGTATTAATGGCGCAGTTAAATATAAAGTTGCTGATAAGAATACCGCGTCTAAGCTGTGTAACTGCACTATTGATGTTCGTAGTAGAATGACTATCGGTCAGATGTGGGAGATTGAGAGTTACGCGCAAGACAAAAAAGACCCTTCTGGATTGCCTTATGTGCAAACGATGCAGCGAGACTTGCAGCAATGTACTGAAGGTTTAGACTTAAAGCAGCCACAAAAGCCGTCTTAACACAAACTATGTTAATCAGAGCAGCGATAGCTTTGTCACAGCTTTTGCTTTATTAGATCTGTATTAGAAGTAACGAGATAAGACTGGCTGTTGTCAGTCTTTTTTTGTTTGTGAGTTGCCAATAAACATGCAAAGTGTAAAACTGAGCTTTGATGACTGCCTATAGTTAGTTAACCCACAATAAAAACGATAGAGTGCGGTTGGGATGTTTACTTTTATAATCTAAGTTATGCCGCATCGAAAGATAACAGCACGCTAGGAATATTTATAACAACTGCACGATAACATCAGCGTATCGATTTTATTCCGTACTGACTATACTACTATTTGCAAATTTGAAAACCTCTACAAAAAAGGATTCTATTATGGCTAAGCCCACGACCGAAAACATTGCCCTACCTGATTTTCCAGTGACGCTCGTACGCGAACTAGATGGAAACTTCATTGAAGAGGATATTAGTTTACAACAGCTAGTAGCGAACAGACAAAAAGGCTTGATCCTCTATTTCTACCCTAAAGACAATACACCTGGCTGTACCACTCAAGCCACAGACTTCACCGCACACTTGCACGATTTCGATGACTTGGGTTACGACATTATTGGTGTCTCCCGTGACAGCGTTCAGTCCCATAAGAACTTTATCGAAAAGCACGACTTACAAATTCCGCTAATCAGTGACAGTGATGAGCAGTTATGCCAATATTTTGAGGTGATCAAAGAAAAAAACATGTATGGCAAAAAAACCATCGGTTTGGTGCGCTCCGCTTTTATATTCAATAGCGAAGGTATGCTCACCCATGCTCAGCGTAACCTGCGTGCTAAAGGCTATGCTGAACGCGTATTGACCCTGTTAGCGCCTAAATAAACGGTTGGCGCTTGAATAAATAAGCTTCTGATAACCTAGCGCTGCATTTGCTAACACCCATATTTAGTGGACGCTGATACTATAACTTTGTTAATTAAACATTTTTGCAACAGCTCGCTACGCTTATCCTGCTGCGCTTTTATACAGATTCACTTACCCTAGCGACTAATCATTGCGTATGATTCATTGGCGTTGCGGTGAGCTGGCGAATAAAGATTAAACCTGATTAATAAAGTCTACAGCAAAGCGATTCAAAAAGTCGCTCTCAAATGACTTATGACAATGACAGCATTATTAAATTATAGTTATCAAAAATAGGGACACGTTATGAACCAACCGTCTGAAAACCTCGATGATAAACAGTCTAAACAAAAATCCAATAGTGTCACGCGTAGCGTTTCAGTCGCCGTTATTGGCGCAGGTACCGCAGGGCAAAACGCCTTTCGCCAAGCGAGTAAAATTAAGAAAGATATCGTGATCATTAACGAGGGTTTTTGGACCACGACTTGTGTTACGGTAGGCTGTATGCCAAGTAAGCTGCTCATCGCCGCCGCTGATCGCGCCCATGAAGCCAAATACTCAGAAGAGTTTGGTATTCATAGCGAAGTGACCATCAATGGCAGACAAGTCATGGCTCGAGTACAAGCAGAACGCAGCCATTTTGAGAGCTATATCGAAAAACAAGTCGAGAGCTGGCCAAACGATAAGAAGATAGCTGGTAAGGCGCATATCAATGAAAATGGCCTGATCGAAGTCAATGAAGAGATTATTCAAGCCGAGAAAATCATCATTGCTACTGGTAGCTCGCCTTTTATTCCTGATGACTGGCGCGAAAAACTAGGCGAAACGCTCCTTACTTCTGACACTGTTTTTGATTTGCCTGACTTACCTGAGTCTGTTGCGGTGATTGGTACGGGCTCTGTGGGCTTGGAGCTGGCGCAAGCTTTTTCGCGTTTGGGAGTCGCTGTGACGGCGTTCAACCGTGAAAATCGCGTCGCTGGTCTAAAAGATACCGACATTAACGCCAAAGCCATCGACTGTTTGAGTGAAGATTTGACCATGCACCTCAAAAGCACTATTAATGAGATAGGTCACAAGATCGACACCGATGGTAAGACAGCGGCTTTTATTGAGTACACAGATAAAGACGGCAACGAGGGGCACTGGCAGGGTGAACGGGTGTTAGTCGCTACTGGTCGACGTAATAACATTAAGCAGTTGGGTGTGGAAAATTTAGGAGTTGAGCTTGACGAAAAAAACCGTCCAAAAAACCTAGATAAACATACCGGTCAGATAGGTGATCTAAATGTCTACATCGTGGGTGATGCCAACGCGAATATTCCACTTTTACATGTCGCTAGTGATGAAGGCTATAGCGCTGGCAGTATCGTTTGTGATCAAAATACCGATGCTTATATTCGTCCGGTAGCGATTCCTTTTTCTATCGTGTTTACCTCCCCACAAATCGTCAATGTCGGTATGTCACAGCAAGAGATTGAAGACGATCCAGATTTAGAGTACGTGATTGGTAAAGTCAGCTTCGATAACCAAGGACGTAGTCGTATTATGGGCGTCAATTGCGGCTTGCTGCATATTTATGGCTGTAAAGAGACAGACAGGGTGTTAGGCGCGAGTATGGTCGGCCCAGATGCTGAATATATTGGTCATATCTTAGCCACCGCTATAACGAATGATATCTGTGTGAAACAGCTTCTTGATACGCCTTTTTATCATCCTACTATCCTCGAAGGACTGCGTACAGCGTTACGAGATGTGCAACACAAAATGGCTATCCCTTATCAGTCGCTCGACACGCAAGAAGATGGTTTTTAGAGCGCGGTTAAGATACACTTTTAGGATAGTGGTTTGGTTTCAGTCGTCTTTTAAAACAGCGTTTTTGACGTTAGACTAACCTTTATTAACACACTCACATGGACAATAAGATGGCCATCGCTAGCATTACTGATTTTTTTCAAGAAATCATTCGTGATTTGCATGCCAGCCTTTATCTGGCATTGGGTGGCTCAATAGAAGAAGATAATTTAGATTGGTCGTTATATGCTGTAGAGCTCGCTAGTACTGCTATTAAGATACTTATACTGCTAGCCATCATAGGGTTTCTTTATTGGTTAGCGATTTATGTGATCAAAAAAAACAGTACTCGCTTGCATATAAACGAGCGGCGCACCAAAATTGCGCGCTCGGTGCTGCGCTATATCTGGATAGTAGCAAGCCTTATTGCTATTATGAGTCAAATTAACTTTGAGCCTGAGACAGTCAAGGCAACTGCTAAAGCTTGCATTTGGGCGGGCATCTACTATGTCCTTTGGACCTCTTCCGGACAGATTATCCATAAAGTACTGCAGCATTATGGCTTAAACGCCTCGATTGAACAGCTTCTCAAAAACATTCTCTCAGTCATTTTATTGGTGCTGGGCCTTGCCAGCGTCATGGCGCAGTTTGGCTTTGATATTGTCTCTTTAGTAGCCGGTTTAGGTATTGCTGGGTTGGCCGTAGGTTTTGCCGCGCAGTCCACACTTGCTAATTTTATTGCTGGTATTACAATTTTGCTTGAACAGTCCTTTCAAGTAGGCGACTGGGTCAATATCAATGGTAATGAAGGCCGCGTGGTGGTCATTGCCCTACGTACCACCCATGTACTCACCCGCGACAACATCACCGTTATCATACCCAACTCCAATGTGGCCTCCTCCGAGGTCACTAATATCACCTCCAAAAACTTTATACGCTTTGATATTCGCATGCGTATCGCTTTTGAAGATGATGTTGACAAGGCAAGGACAGAAATTTTACAGGTGCTAAAAGATACCGAAGTAGTGCTAAATCGTCCTGAAGTCTCAGCTACCGTAGATGAAATTGGGGAATACGGCGTATTTTTTATTATCCGCTTTTGGGTCAAGCCTGCCTCTGTCGCTCGTATGCCAAAGATAAAAGAAGGTCTACAAGAAGATATCAAGCGCGCTTTTGATGCCGCCAATATCTCAACCCCCTACCCGCATATGCGTCTGCTGATGCCAAAGGATGTCGATTATCCTATTGCGACTAAGCCTTTTGAAACGACGACGCATCTGGTCTCAGATGAGATAGCTCTAACTAAGAATAATAATTAGATCGTGTTGATACTGCTATAGCATTGAGCGCTGTGGTCATTGAACCATATCAGCGTGAATTATGTTAAAATTACCGGTCAAATAATCTCTCTATTTTTGCATTACGCTCTTTGTATTTTTATTTTTTGATCCGCCCTCTAGCCACAGGTATCCGTATGACCGAACCAACCTCCTCTACACAGCCTTCATCACCATCGCTGACGCTCGAGCTTATTATCACCTGTGCCGATGGGCTTGAGCTACCGCTACAGACTGAGCTATCAAGCTTCGGTATTGAAAGTGATATCAAGAGCACTGGACGCTTGAGCGTTAGCGCAAGCTTGCGTGATTTATACCAGATTTGCCTCTGGTCGCGCGTGGCATCACGGGTACTGATGCTAATTAAACGTAAAAATATCAATAGCGACTATGATGTTGCCGAACAGCTCTATGGACTAGCCAAGTCAATTGACTGGACGCAACAGTTTGATTTAGAACAGACCTTTGCTATTCGTCTGTCAGTCGATAAGCGCGTGGCGGTCAGTCAGCAGTTTGCGATGCTACGTATCAAAGATGCGATTGCCGATACCTTTAATGAAGCTTTTGAGAGCCGGCCTAATGTCGATAGCAAAAACCCTGACTTTGCTATTTTTGCCACCGTCAATGACAAGCAAGCCGAGCTGTATTTAGATCTATCTGGCACTAGCTTGCATCGCCGTGGCTACCGAGTAGCAATGACCGATGCACCGTTAAAAGAAAACCTAGCGGCCGCCTTGCTTTACAGCTCAGGGTGGCATCTGAACAACAAAGCGGATAATGCCCCTTTATATAATGCCTTGATTGATCCAATGTGCGGCTCTGGTACCTTTATTATCGAAGCACTATTGATGCATTTAGATTATGCCGTTGGTATCGATAAAGCTGCGAATCAATTCGGCTTTTATCAGTGGCAGCATCACGATGAGAGTCTGTGGCAGACAATGATCGATGAGGCGCAGGATCGCCACCGCGAAGCTGTAGCTATCGCGCTTGAGCAGCCTGATACCTTGCCACTGATATTAGGCTTTGATGCCGATAGCGGCGCTATCTTAGCGACTGAGAAAAACCTAATCGCGGCAGGTCTGCAAGATCTGCTACCGCTGATCGATCTTGAGACGCGCGCGCTTGATAAGCTGAGTCATACTTTACGGCCGATGGTCAAAGAGGGTCGCCTGAGCAATCCGCTAATTATCACTAACCCGCCTTATGGTGAGCGCTTAGGCGATGAGGACTTTATTCGTCCGCTTTATCAAGCGTTAGGTCTTATTTTACAAGATAGCTTTGCCGGTAGCGGTATCGATCCGATGCTAGGTATCCTCGCCGCCCATGTCGAGCAAGTCGATATATTGCCGATTAAAGAGCCAAAAACCTTGCGCTGTCATAATGGCGCGATAACGGTATATTTCCGCTACGGAAAGCTAATTGCCGGACAGTTAGGCAGCTTAACCAGTAACTTTGAGAAGCGTGAAATCGACAGCGAAGAAGCGCAAGACTTCATCAATCGTCTACAAAAGAACTTAGGTAAGCTCAGAAAACAAGCCGCTAAACAAAACGTTAGTAATATCCGTGCTTATGATGCTGATCTGCCAGACTTTAAAGTTGCGATTGATCTGTATGGCGATTACGTGCATGTACAAGAGTATGCACCGCCCAAAACTATTCCGCCTGAGACGGCTAAAAAACGCTTTAATCTTGCACTAATGGGGATTCGAGAAGTATTAGATATCGACCGTGAGCAAGTATTTATCAAGACCCGCGCTCGTCAGTCAGGCAATGAGCAATATAGCAAGCAAGGCAATAGCGAGAAAAAAGGTAAATTCTATATCGCGCGTGAAGATGGCGCTTACTTTTATGTCAACTTCACCGACTATCTAGATACCGGTCTATTCATCGACCACCGTAACATGCGCGCGCGTATCAAGGCCAATAGCAAAGACAAATCAGTGCTGAACCTCTTTGCTTATACTTGTACGGCTAGTGTGCATGCGGCGCTCGCTGGCGCGAAAAAAGTCACTAGCGTCGACCTATCGCAGAATTATCTGGATTGGGGTAAGCAGAACTTTGTCCTAAACGGTCTCGATATCAGCCGTCATAAATATCAGTTTGTTGCCGCTGACATCTTTGAGTGGATTAAAGACAATACTGAGCAGTTCGATATTATCTTTATCGATCCGCCGACCTTTTCGAATTCCAAAAAATTCCAAGGTACTTTTGATGTACAGCGTGACCATGCGGCCCTTATTAATCGCGCCATGAACCGCTTAACATCTGACGGTGTGCTTTATTTCTCTAACAACTTTACTCGTTTTGAACTTGATGAACAGCTCACCGAGCGCTATGAGGTTACTGAGATTACTCATCAAACAATAGGTTTCGATTTCAATATCAAAAAACCTATTCATCAAAGCTTTGAGATTCGTCATCGCTAATCTTGAGTTAATAACAATGCAACAATAACAGCAGCTCCAATGACCTGATCGGCTTTGATTGGGTCATTTTTTGTTGTTATGATAGAGCATCAATAAATAGTCAATACCTCAATGCACTACTTATTCTTAAGCTATTTATTGCCATTGATATTTACTACAACTATTAATAAAAAGGATCTCCCATGGCTCTATCATTAAATAAAGGCGGTAACTTATCGCTAACCAAAACCGACCCTAACCTTAATAAACTGCTAATCGGTCTAGGTTGGGATGAGCGCGCCACCTCTGGCGCTGAGTTTGATCTAGACGCTAGTGTGTTTTTGCTAAGTAACGCCGGCAAGGTACGCGGCGATCATGATTTCATCTTTTATAATCAACTCAAATCTGACAATGGCGCGGTTGAGCACACCGGTGATAATCGTACGGGCGAAGGGGATGGCGATGATGAAGTCATCAAAGTAAACCTGACGCAAGTGCCAAGCGATGTCGATAAAATCGTCGTAACTGTGACCATTCATGATGCTGCCGCTCGTAGCCAGAATTTCGGTCAAGTCGCGAACGCTTTTATCCGTGTCGTCAATGAAGAGTCTGGCACCGAAGTGGTTCGTTTCGATTTAGCAGAGGACTACTCGGTTGAGACGGCTATGGTGTTCGGTGAAGTCTATCGCCACAACAACGAGTGGAAATTCCGCGCGGTAGGTCAAGGTTACTCTGGCGGCCTGCAAGCGATGTGCCATCAATATGGCGTCGATATTTAATGCTAAAGCCTTTTTTAAATCGCTGTTACTGAAGCATAAAAGCAGGGTTAAAAGTGTACTGCCCAGTGCATTATTTTAGGTAATATTTTATGTGATATGACTTTATTTCTGACGAGTAACCGCCATAATAGCTCTGAGAATTAAATCGAATGGGGTGCAAAAGAGCATAACTTTTCCTAGCTAGACCGGCTAAAATACTTTATGTTTCTCTAAGTTTTTTCCCATAAAAGCAGCTATCACTAGCTGCTTTTATAATGGCTATACCTCCAACTAAACAAGACTAACCCAGCATTTGCTTGATGCAATAAGACAGGACATGTCATGAGACATTTTTATTTAGATTTTATCTTCACCGCTATTGCCTTAGCGGTAGCGGCTTGGTGGGGATACTCAAACGGTGGTTTAGGCGGAATGATAGCCACGCTATCAATTACGGCTATTTTGGCGGTTATGGAGATCTCCTTATCCTTTGATAATGCCGTCGTTAACGCCTCCGTCCTAAAAGGCTGGGACGACTTTTGGAAAATGATTTTCTTAACCGTCGGTATTTTGATCGCCGTCTTCGGTATGCGCTTGGTTTTCCCTATCGTCATCGTCGCCGTTACCGCGGACTTAGGTATGATGCAGGTGATCGACTTGGCCTTGAACAATCCTGAAGAATACTCTGCAAGATTGATGGCGCATCACGCTGAGATTTCAGCGTTCGGTGGTATCTTCTTATTATTAGTCTTCTTAAACTTTGTTTTTGATGATAAAGACGTACATTGGTTTGATTGGCTGGAGAGCCGCTTAGCGAAACTTGCCAAAGTCGATGCGATGAGCGTCTTTGTAGCGCTGATTGTGTTAATGATTGCCGTATCCTTTGCTGAAGACACGCAAGCCGCGGCGGTGTTGATCGCTGGCGTTTGGGGTATTTTGGTATACTTAGGCGTGCAAGTCGTCTCAGGCATGCTAGAGGGCGACCTTGAAGAAGAGCTAGATGCTCAAGGTAATAGCACAGGACAAGCCACTAGCGCTATTATGAAAGGCGGGATTATCGGCTTTTTATACTTAGAAGTCCTTGATGCATCATTCAGCTTTGATGGCGTTATCGGCGCATTTGCAATTACTAATGACGTGATTGTGATTATGCTAGGTCTCGCTATCGGTGCGATGTTCGTACGTTCGATGACGATTTTCTTAGTCGACAAAGGCACGCTTGATGAGTTTATCTATCTTGAACATGGCGCTCATTATGCGATTGGCGCGTTAGCGGTTATCATGCTGTTGTCGGTCAAATTCCATGTGCCAGAGCTGATCACTGGTCTGATTGGTATTGCTTTTATTGGTGTAGCGCTATGGGCTTCACTCAGACATCGTAAGACTGAGGCGTTAGCGAATCCTGAGCTTAATACTAAATCGCTAGATTAACCCAAAACTGTCAGCAACAAAAAAGAGCTATAGCGATGATTCGTTATAGCTCTTTTTATGTGTGTGACGCTTATCTTATTGTTCGGCTCTCTTGTAGCTATTGCCCTGTTTTAGCACTTTTATCTACTTACCTGCTAGCAATTTTTGCAGCTTCGCCAATATCACCCCGTATAGCGGCAAAAAGATCAACACGCCCATCACCATCTTAAAGATATAATCTACAGTACCAATCTCGATCCAGTTCGCTGCCATAAAGGGGTCAGGGCTTTTATAAAAAGCGATGGCGAAGAAGCAAAAACTATCGATTAAGTTGCCTATTAGCGTTGAGGCTAACGGCGCAATCCACCAGCTTTTGAGCTGACGTAGTTTGTTAAATACCTGAATATCTAATAGCTGCCCAACCACATACGCGGCAAAGCTGGCTAGCACGATGCGAAACACAAACAGATTAAAATCAAGCAGATGCTCATGCCCGACAAACTGACCATCGGCGAATACCACCGAAAAATAGTACGAGATCGCTAGTGCCGGCAGCATAGCGAAAAAGATAATACGCCTCGCCAACTGCTGACCAAAGATACGCACGGTCAAATCAGTCACTAAAAAGATAAACGGAAAAGTAACCGCGCCCCAAGTAGTGATAAAGCCGAAGAAGCCAACCGGGATTTGCACCAGATAGTTACTGATGGCGATAATAAAGATGTGCAGACCCACTAGCCAAAATAAAGCACGGCTGTAGCGAATAGATTGAGTAGGTGTGGCTGAAATAGAATTGATGCTCATAGAAGAGTCCTTTTTTTAATTCAGGGTTGAGGGAACCTGAGCGCGCATATTATATAGTAAAAGCGATACCAGCTAAAGCCTTCGGTTAAAAAGTTTTAAGAACGCTTGTTGTAGATAATTTTAAGACAGCTCTGTAAACAGATAACCACAAAATACGACTTGCGTAGTCAGTACCTGCTTAGTATAGTAAAACGTAACGCTAGGCAGCCTACCATCTGCGCTTAGCAAATAATGACATACTTTATAATTCACTAATAAATCACTTATTTATAACTAAAAGGACAATTTTATGGCTATTAGCTTAACAAAAGGCGGTAACGTCAACTTATCAAAAGAAGCTCCAGGCCTCACCAACATCACTGTCGGTCTTGGATGGGATCCACGCGCTACTGACGGTCAAGAGTTTGACTTAGACGCCATCGCGTTTTTGGTCAATGAAGGCGGTAAAGTGCGTAATGATAAAGACTTTATCTTCTTTAATAACCTAACATCAGACAATGGCGCTGTTGAGCATACTGGCGATAACCGCACTGGCGAAGGTGACGGTGATGATGAACAGATTAAAATCAATCTAGCTAGTATTCCAGCGGATGTCAGTAAAGTTGCCGTTTGCGCGATCATTTATGAAGGCCAAGCCCGTAACCAAAACTTCGGTCAAGTTGGCGAAGCTTATATACGTATCGTCAATGACAACGGCAATAGCGAAATTGCCCGTTACGACTTATCAGAAGACGGTAGCACTGAGACCGCTATGATTTTTGGTGAGCTATATCGTCACAGTGGCGATTGGAAATTCCGCGCGGTCGGTCAAGGCTTCAGTGGCGGCTTAGGTCCATTAGCCTCTTCTTATGGTGTGAATGTCTAAGTTTAGACTTTCAGACTTTTAATAAGTAAGCGTTATCTATTAAAGCTAGCAAGTGCGATGATTATCCGTGTTTGTTGGCTTTAATTTTATTCACTCATCAAACGTCCATCCTCTTTATATCATCAATAGCAAAAGTAAATGATCCGTTAAATAACTAGCTTAAGGATTTATTCGTTATGGCAGCGACTTTCAGTTTAATAGGTACCATCGAGCCTTTTTTGCACTGCAATCTACAAAAGGGCGATTCGATCTATTGTGAAGCCAACGCTATGGTCATGATGGAGTCCAATCTTGAGCTAAAAGGTAAGCTACAAGGCGGTCTCATGCAGTCTTTAATGCGCCGTTTTGCTAATGATGAATCGCTATTTCAACAGCAGATTGAGGCAACAGGTGGTGAAGGCGATTGTCTACTCGCCCCTACTCTCGATGGTGACATGCAGATACTCGATGTCGGAGCGCAGCAATATACGCTAAGCGATGGCGCTTTTGTTGCCGCGCAAAAAGATGTCGATATCAGAGCGAATATACAGCGTAACTTAGGCGGTGCAGTGTTTGGTGATACCGGCGGTTTTATGGTGATGCAGACTCAAGGTCAAGGCCAAGTCGTGGTTTCAGGATTTGGCTCGCTGTTTGAAATCGAAGTTGAGCCGGGTAAAGATGTCATCATCGACAATGGTCATGTGGTCTGCTGGGATTCTAATCTAGAATATAAACTCTCGGTATCGACTAGTAAGAAAAAAGGGTTTATGAGTAATATCATCAATTCAGTGACGAGCGGCGAAGGCATGGTGCTAAATTTCTCAGGTAACGGTAAAGTGATTATCTGTTCGCGCAACCGTGATAGCTATCAAGGCTGGCTACAGAGCGTGTTAGGTAGCAACGCGGGTGGGCGCGGCGGCAGCGGCGGCTTTTTAGATAATATCTTATAAATCACAGCCGAAGATAAAACATAACCACAATTTTGACTATGACGTTTTATTCATAACATGATGAGTCGCCATTATCTTTTACACACACATTCATCACGATTAAAAGGAATACGATATGGCAGTTAGTCTACAAAAGGGACAAAAAATATCCTTAAACAAAGAAGCGGGTGGCACCCTTACTCAAGTCAAGCTTGGCTTAGGCTGGGATGTCGCACAAGCACCGCAAGCACAAAAAACCGGCTTATTAGGTAAGCTATTTGGCGGTGGTAGTGGCGGCGAAGATACTATTGATCTAGATGCCTCATGCATTATGTTCGATAGCAATAAGCAAGCCGTCGATGCAATTTGGTTTGGCCAGTTACAATCCAAAGATGGTAGTATCTTGCACACTGGTGATAATCGTACCGGTGCTGGCGACGGCGATGATGAGGTGATCAATGTTGATTTATCTAAGATTCCAGCTACTGTGACCTCCTTAGTATTTACCGTGAACAGTTTCACCGGCCAAACCTTTGAGACCGTTGAAAACGCCTTTTGCCGTATCGTTAACGCCAGTAACAACTCAGAAGTGGCGCGTTATAACCTGTCAGCGCAAGGCGGACACACCGCGATGATTATGGCAAAAGTCTATCGCCATAATAACGAATGGAAGATGCACGCTATCGGCGAAACCGCTTCTGGCCGCACCTTTCATGACTTGATGCCCGCTATTGCTCCGCATGCTTAGAAGATAGCATTGATTTCTTAATAAAAAAGCAGCCTAGCTACGATAAATAGCTAGGCTGCTTGCTTTCAAAAATGCTAATTACAATACTCTACTACTTACTTCCCCGCTTCCAGCTAAAGCCCCAATCAAAGGCTTTATCCATCTCTTTGTGGCCATTGAAGTATTGGTTAATGCGTTCAACATTGATACTGCCTTGCTGATTCACGAGCCGCGCAATTGCGCACATTGGCGCATTGCCCGCGCCTTCGGTCAATCGAGTTTCAATAGGCGGCTGTCCGGGTACATGAATCGTCACTACGCCATCGGTTTGCGCCCAATTGGGTACGCCTTCATAAATAAAAGCAAAGATAAACACTTCTTGAATCTGCGACCACTGCTGACCGTTAATATCGAGCCATTCGCCATCGCTGACTTGCCCCGTTCTATCATCAGCGCGTAGCAAGACGAAGGGCGAACCATTCAAATTGCCAAAGCGATTACCTAACGCTTGAATTAACGTCTTCTCACCGTTTTTGAGATGCACCATTGCGCCGATATCAAGGTCAATACCGCCTGAACCGCGCTGCTTAAATAAATCGCCTAACAGTCCCTTTTTTGGTGCCGCTTTATCGATATTGGGACGTTGGTTCCAGTTGAGGTTGACTGCTATCTTACCGAAGTCATCGCGCTTGGTTAAATTAATGGTAGATTGGTTTTTGGTTAAGGTGATTTTACTCAAATTAACTGAAGGGCTCGCTGGAATCGGCGGCGGATTATTTTGGTTAACATCGCTTTGATTAGCATGATTTTGGGCACTACGATTGGGCTTTTGCGTATTGATGGATGGTGATTGGCTCTGATTCTGGGCTGGCGCTTCGTCCGCAATCTCCACTCCAAAATGCTCAGATAAAGGCTTAAGACCGCCTGCAAACCCTTGTGCGATAAAGCGAAACTTCCAGCTGCCTTGACGGCGATAGCATTCCGCTAAAATAATGGCTTTCTCATTACGTCCGGCGCTACTGAGCTGGCAAGTTATCAATACTTGGCTACCTTGTAGCACTTGAATATCAACATCACCGAGCTGCGACAGCGTTTGATTGCTAGAGAACGCCAAAGCGATTTTTTCAATCTCGCTCGCTTGTGCAGGCAAATTAATATCAAAAAACCCATCGCTATCATGTCCACGAAAGCTGACGCTACCATCATCACTGCGCGTCTGACCATAAAAGATCATATCGCCATCACCGCGTACTTTTCCGCTACTGGTCAAGCGATAAGCGGCGCAGTCGATTGCGTTGTGGCTCAAGATACGAATGCTAATACTGTCATTGGGCAGCGACGCATTAGCACCCGCTACTAATTCTTGCGGTTGGGTTTGGCTCATTATATTGTCCTTTTGCTGTTTGTCGTCTTTTTATCTATCTGTGAAAGCTATTTATGAGTGATTCGCTTAGCGATGATTATATAGTAGCATGGATATTAGGCTAGTTTTATAGCGACTTATGACTTAGCTTTTGGCAAGATTATTTTGAAAATTAGCTGACTATAAGTCATTTATCAGTTAGCGTATTTGTATATAATGACGACGAGTTATCTCTTGAAGTTTTGAAAATTATGGACAGCGTTATGACGAATAAAACGAATGGTAATGAACTAATAAAAGCGGCTTGGCTCGCGGAAGGACAATCGAGTCAGCGCGATATGCTGGAGAGTCTACAAGCCCTCAAAGCACAAACCCCTTTTACAATTATTGCCTCGCATCGTCATGACCGCCCTGAGATATTTGAGTTTGCCGATACTATTTTTCGTGAACCCTATCACTCTACTGAAATAGCAGAAACGCAAAACCATCAAGCGCCTGCTGAGCGCTGGCCCTTTGTATTAGAACAGGCCAAGCAAAACCATGTCAAAGTTTTGCTGACTGGCCGTAATGGTATCGATTATGAAGCACATAGAGACTTATTTACCCAAGCAGGTATTCGGCTGCTGACAGGAGCCACTAGCGTCGCAGCGCTTGAGACTATCGATGATAAATTTGCTTTTATGCAGCACTGTCAGGCGCATAACATTCCAGTAGCTACCGCTTGGCGCTTCGATACTACCGCTGAACTCACTGCATTACTTAGTGAGCATAGCGATAAATGCCTCTGTGTCAAGCCTGTGACCGGGATATTTGCACAAGGGTTTTGGCGCTTAGACTCTGGTTTTGATAACGATAGTCAATACGATAGCTTTGAGCATTTATACTTTACCGATAGCAAGAAAATTAGCACTGAGCAATTTATTAACGCCTACAGTCATAGCCAAATGGTACGCGAGCACCCTATTCCTATGTTGTTGATGCCTTACCTATCAGGTCGCGAGTACTCTATCGACGTGGTCTGCGAATATGGTGAAGTGCTAGCGGCAGTCACTCGCTATAAAGAAGGCAAGATTCAACACGTGGGCTATGATAAGCCAGTGATGGATGTGGTCATTCCACTAATCAAAGCTTTTAACTGCGATGGTATCGTCAGCGTACAGACCAAAGAAAACGATGCGGGGCAACACTGCGTGTTAGAGATTAACTCTCGTCCCTCTGGCGGGATTGGCTACACCAAACATAGCGGTGTCGATTTAACACAAATCGGGTTTGGCTATTGGCTCGGCTTGACTGACAAACCAAAACTGGCTGACAGTATTAAGCAAATCACCCCTTGTCAGATACGTTCTATCATGACGAGTGTGAAGGTTGAGACAGGCACAGAAGGACAGTAGATTACTTACAATAGGATAAATTATCTCAGCTGTTATGACTGAGCTCAGGAAAACGCCTAACCATATATATCATCACTATCAGAGCAACTGCAGCTATCGCCGCGCCGACAAAACCCACGCTCGATAAGGAGATATAAGTCACCGCGTAACCTCCGAGTAAAGCGCCCATCCCGATTCCTAAATTGATAATTGCCGAGAACATCGCCATGACCATATCTTGCGCATTGACATCGATTTCGATGACTTTCGACTGAATGGTGAGCATCAATAGAATCATCGCTGTGCCCCAAACCACCGTTACGATACTCAGTAGCCATATCGAGCTAACCGCCCATAACATCAGCATCATAGCGGCCAGTATCAATACGGTAGATATGAGCATAAGCCTTGTGGTTGAGCGCTCATTCCAGCGGCTAAAGATATAACTACCGATCAGGCCAGCACCGCCGAACAACAGTAAGATAAGGGTAACTTGATTCTCACTGATAGTGCCAATCTTACTCATAAACGGTTCGATATACGAGTAAGCAGCGTAGTCAGCCGTGAACACCACAAAACAGAATAAATAGAGGCAGATAAGCAGCGGGTTTCTCAGTAACTCTGGCAGCTTACTAAAAGAGCCATCAAACATACTAGGCAAATCTGGTAGTAGCCTAGCTTGCAAAATAAAGACGATAAAAGCGATGATACCAATACCCGCAAAAGTGGTACGCCAGCCGAACCATTGACCCAATATACGTCCTATCGGTACTCCTAATACGAGAGCCAAGGAAGTACCAGTCGCTAATATACTGAGTGCCAGAGCCTTTTTGCCTTGAGGCGCAACTCGCAGGGCTATAGCGGCGGTAATTGCCCAAAATATCGCATGCGAGAGCGCGATACCCACGCGGCTGATGAGCAGTACGTTAAAACTCCAAGCAAAGACTGATAACGCATGACTGGCGATGAATACGGCAAATAATGCTAACAGCAAACGTTTACGCTCAAGGCGACTGGTAAGTAACATCAGTGGCAATGACATAGCAGCGACCACCCAAGCATAGAGTGTCAACATCCAGCCCGTCTCTGCGGTAGTAATAGAAAAATCCCGTGCAATATCGCTCAATAGCGCTACAGGCACGAACTCTGTCGTATTAACGACAAAGGCGCTCACCCCCATCAATATCACTTGGAAATATTTACTTTGGCGCGAAGCTGAAACGGTCTGGGGAGGTGGTTCCATAGAATTGACTACTTATAAGAGCCAAAGTGGCACTATTGGCTCAAAAATTAAAGGAATGGCGTAAGAAAGATAGGCCGTTATGCTTATAGCGTAGCCGGATTACAAGTCATCTTCGTTACGATTATAAAAAATATCAACACCATGACATTCTATTAGTAATTCATATATGATGATAAAAAACGCTAAGCCAGTATACTTTTAGCTTAAAATAAAAATAAAAGTGACAGATAACTGTTTTTTATTGGAATTTAATAACAATCTCATTATTGTGCAAGCGCAGTTTAGTAAGCAAAGTCACGGTAATCTGTAAGCACCAGTGATAAGGTCAAAGACCAATCCAGTAAGCAACCCAATACTCAGATAAACGAGATAAAATCTCGACTATAAAAACCGCTTTGAAAAGCTAGGTTAAGGAATATGAATGTCAGCTAAGCCACAAAGTACGACCATCACCCTGCCTCGCGGCAAATTAGATCTCACTTATCAGACTCATAGCAAAAATGATAATACCTACCAGCTTGAAGACCTGCTCGGCTTTGCTCAGCGTATCAATCCAAAACGCGCGTTTTTATTCGTCTCCAAAGTCTTAGGCCGCCATATTCCTGTCGCGCCTAGTATTATGCGTAGTGCTTTTACCGATTTGGCAAACTTAGTGCCTGATAATTTGCCTGAGCCTATTTTAGTGATTGGTATGGCTGAGACTGCTGTAGGACTGTCGGCAGGTGTGCATCAAGCGCTGCAAACTCGCTACCCAGATACTTTGCTATTAAATTCTACCCGTCACGCTCAGCATAACGAAAGCAACCAAGAAGCTTTATTCACTACCTTTAGCGAAGATCATAGCCATGCTAGCCAGCATTTAATTTATCAAAGTAGCGATAAAAATAGACAGACACAGCTCCTCGCTAGCAAAACTTTAATCATGGTCGATGATGAAGCGTCAACCGGGAATACTTGCGTCAATGTGGTAACGGCTTTACGAGACGCAGGTCTTAGCCAATTGCAGCAAGTCCATCTCACTACTTTGGTCGATTGGTCATTAGCTAAAGACAATACTGATAATGCCGATGACAGTATATCTTCTCGCCTGCCGAACATTGAGTTTCAGCGTCATCATCTATTATCCGGCGCTTGGCAGTGGACGGATGCGCCAAATCCTGAACCTATCACTATGCCCGCAGTCGATACCACTGAAGCGGGCACGCAACCTGTTGGTGCTACTGGCAATTGGGGACGCTTTCCGACGCCTGATAGTACAGGCGGCTTTGCTGATTATTTGAAGCGTTTTCAGCAAGCCTTTGCAGGTTTTAGCGAGCAGGCTACTTTTTATAAAGGCAAATTACCCAAGCGAATGTTAGTGTTAGGCAGTAATGAGTTTGTGTGGTTGCCGTTTTTATTAGCCGAATGGCTTGAGCAAAACACCACTATAAACAATGAAAAACATAGCGTTAAATTTAGTGCTTTGACGCGCTCGCCAATAGCACTTGGCGGTGCGATTAACACTATGCTCAGCTTTAGTGATAACTATGGCCTTGGCATGACCAACTTTGTTTATAATGTCGAGCCTGATGATTGGGACTTGATTGTGTTATGTGTGGAGACCTCTAACGATAGCGTTGACCCGATGTGGCAAGATTTGGATAATGTATTAGTAATAGGGGCAAATCTATGACTATCCCTTTCTTCCAAGCGCGTCCAAACCTTATAAAACCCTATACGCTCATGGATTTAGACGATACCCTATTCCAGACGCAGCGCAAAATAGACGCTTGGGAGCTGCCAACTTCCAAAGCTGACAATTTAGTGTGTGCAACAGTGAATAAACAAGGTGAGCCGCTGAGCTTTATGAGCACTCGGCAAGCGAGCTTTTTTAATTGGTTATTAGCGAGTACTGAATTGATCGTGGTGACCGCTCGTGACCGCGCGGAGATTAAACGAGTAAAATTACCTTTTGCCAGTTGGCAAGTTTTGACTCATGGGGCGATTATTTTAACTCAGGATGGCAAGCTTGAGAATCAGTGGCAACAGCATATGCATAGCGAGCTTGCGCCATTGCAGGATAAGCTGAGCCAGCTGAGCCAGTTACTTACTCAGCACAGCAGTAACGACAACAGCCATCTAAAACTCACCGCGCACAGTGATAGCTTCAATGACGGCGCTGATACTGAAGAGCTAATCATATATCTAGCGATTAAACATGCGCAAAAAGATCATCAAGCCTTGATAAAGCTTGCCGAACAGCTGCCTAAATTGATACGTAATTTTGATCAAGACTTTTATGTGCATGTGAACGCTAATAACTTAGCCATTTTGCCGCATGGTGTACACAAGCGTCATGCGGTACAGTTTTTGCTAGATCAGCATTTAGAAAGCAGCAGACCGAGCTTTGGTTTTGGTGATAGCTTAGCGGATTTGCCTTTTTTACAATTGCTAGACTGGTACGGGATGCCCAATCACGGCCAGCTGCATGAACAATGCGACTCTCAACAATCAAAATAACCCTAGAGCATTCAATGACAAAAGCAATAATAAAAGACTTAGAAACATTTGGCTCAGGCAGCTATCTGGCTGACGATGTCACGGTGCTCCTAGATATCGTTGACAAAGACGCCGTGGCGGATGTGCCAGTCAGTGAAAAAGAAGTACTGATTCAAAGTGGTCAGCGTCACTATTCCGATATGCTCACCTTAGAGCAAGCGCCAAGCGCTCGGCATGAGCAGCTATATTTGCAAGCTCTAGCAGACGGCAAAGCGCGCACCGCTAGTGATATTGCTAATTTAGCGTATACCTTGCATGACATTTTTCACAATACTGTCAATGAGAAAAAACCATTAATTTTAGTCAGCTTAGTACGCGCCGGACTGCCCGTTGGCGTGTTATTGCAGCGCGCTTTGACAAATAGTAATAGCGCTTATGCCTTGCCAACTAAACACTACGGCATTAGCATCATTCGCGATCGTGGTCTTGACCCCGTCGCTTTGCAATCAATATTGGACAATCATCCCGATAGTCCTATCGTTTTCGTTGATGGTTGGACTGGCAAAGGCGCTATCTATCAAGAACTGGCGGGTAGTCTTGAGCCTTTTAGCGATAATAACCATCCTAGCTTTGTTAACATTTTTCATCAAGGTAAGGAGGTTATACCGCTACTCACCCTTGCCGACCCTGCTGGCGTCGCTTGGCTGGCGGCAAGCTTTGATGACTGGCTTATTCCTTCAGGGCTATTAAATAGCACCGTATCCGGACTGATATCGCGCTCGCTTTATACCGAGCCGCAATCAGGGCTACATCGCGCTATCTTTTATGATAACTTAGACGCTATCGATCACAGCTTAGAGTTTATTGAACAGATTGAGTCAGCGCGGCAACAATTAACGACAACGCCTAAGCGTTTAGTCACCTTTACGCAGCCTAGATATAACACGCAAAGCATCATTGATGGAATAGCAACAGAGTACAGTATCGACAATCGCAACCGTATCAAACCCACTATCGCCGAGGCGACCCGCGCGATATTACGCCGCGACCCTGAGCGCATCTTGCTCGCGACTGCCGATCATCCTGATACGACATTATTACGACATTTATGCCGTGATAGAGATATTGAAATCAGTGTGTTAGGTGCTAAAATATTACCTTATCAAGCGATCACTCTGATCAAAAAACGCACTAGCCGGGCTTAGCTTGTTTGTACTTCAGCGACCAGTACTTCAGTGCTTTGTATTTCCGCGACTTCTCTTGTTTACTATCTTTTTTTTAACTGATTATGATGCCAACTATGCCAGATATCCCAAATAATTCTAATAACGAGTCAGATCTGTATAATTATACGCAGTCTTATGAGCACCTCATCACTGAGCGCCATGCCCTGCTAAGGCCGCATACTCATCACCCTTACCAGCTGGGTGCAAGCTTGTACATGCCAGCAACTCGGCAAGATATCTGGCAAGTCATCAAGCGTGACAAATTATCGACGATTAATAGTATTATTATTTGTGTTGAGGACGCAGTTAACCATGATGATGTGGAGCTAGCATTAGAAAGGTTGCAAGAGCTGCTCAACACTTGGGCGGCGCATATTGATAGTATCAACGATCCCTCGACGCCTGAGAGCAATAAGCAAGAGCAGCCCACGCGGCCGTTAGTGTTTGTGCGTCCGCGTAATCCGATGATGCTACAAAAACTCGCGCATTATAAGCATATTGAATTGCTCGATGGCTTTGTGATGCCGAAGGTCGATATGTGTAGCTTGTCCAATTGGCGCATGGCTTGTCAGAATCTCAGCACCGACCAGCTACTAATGCCGACTTTAGAGACAGCCGCGCTCTTCAATCCGCATCATAATCAAGAGCTGGCTATTGGCTTTAAAGAAGCGTTTAGTCAGCCTGTTTTTGCCTTACGTATTGGCGGGAATGATCTATTTGCCGCGCTACGTCTGCGCCGTCCTAAAAATAGTATTGTCTATGACACCCCTATTGGCACTTTGGCTTATCAGCTGCTTGGCTGCTTTGTGCCGCATGGCTTTTATCTCACTGCGCCTGTCTTTGAGTACTTAGATCAGCCCACGCTATTTATGCAAGAATTAACGCGTGATGTCAGCTTGGGCTTAGTCGGCAAAACCGTCATTCACCCGAGTCAAATTGCCTTAGTACAGCAAGCGTATTGCGTACCGGCAAGTACTTTAGATGAGGCGCAAGCGATACTCCATAGCGAGGCCAAAGCCGTATTCAAATATAACAATACCATGCTAGAACCAGCCACGCATCGCGCTTGGGCGACAGAGATTATCAACCGTGCAAAAGTATTTGGCACTATCAATAATGATAATACTGACTATAGCTCACGACTGTAATTGGCTATCATTGATAGCTTAGAATCATTAAAACTCGCTATAAATAAAACTCAAAAGCCGCTATCTTCTCGATAACGGCTTTTGTCTTTAAAGCTACCATTCTACTGATTAATACCAGCCTTCAATCCTATCCAAAAATTCGCCTAGTACTCTATTGACTTGCTCAGGCTCTTCAACGGTCGAAGTATGACCTGCGCCTTTAATCACCGCAAGCTTGGAGCCATCGATGGCAAAGTGCATACGCTCAGACTTATCATAAGGTGTCGCTGCATCTTCATCACCGACGATGATTAAGGTTGGTGTCTGAATATCTCCCAATCGCTCATAAACCCCGGCACGGTCGATAACGCCCGTCGTTGCCTTAATTGTGCCGCCTTTACGGTTACTTTGCAGCATGGATAACCATTCTTTACGATCGGCCTTACGCTCTTTGGCTTCTAAAAAGGTGCTGCCAAACATAATCGGCATCACCTTTTGACTCACGCGCTTCATGCCAAGCCAGCGAATCGCTTTCATTAGCTTGCGATACTGTGGGACATTTTTGGGATCCTCGGCATCCGCAGAAGTTTCTAACAAAGATAGCGACAGTAAGCGCTCAGGATGATGAATAGCGATGCGCTGAGCGACAAACCCACCCATAGATAGGCCGACAAAGTGACACTTATCGATATCTAGCGCGTCCAGTAGCGCCATAGTATCTTTGGTTAAATTATCCATGTCGTAGCCGTCTTTGGTGATCTGTGACTGCCCTTGCCCACGAAAGTCAAAAGCGATACAGCGATAGTCCTTTTTAAAATGTTCGACTTGCTTGTCGTACATTCTACCGCTCCAAAGCAAACCATGAGCAAAGACAATCACGGGCTTTTGCTGATCATTGGGCGCGCTGTCTTCATAATAAATGTCGGCATTATTTACTGTAATCGTTGGCATAACTCTTCCTTGTTTATGTGGTTTATTATTACATTTGTACGAATGTTTAAACGAGCATATCATTCTGTCTAACTTCGTATAATCAGCATAATTTACAACTCATAAGTTTAGTAGTGATATTTGTAAATAGCTGCTTGCATCTGACAATAAATATGGCGCAAAGGTACACCAAATCAGATTTTAGCGCGCCCTTTAACCTGCTATAGTAACTGGCATTGGACTATTTGTTAGCTCGCTTTATTTAATCTCTAACTATTAAAAGGATAACCCTTATGTCACAAGCGCTTGTCGATTATCAAGTAAGTAACTACATCGCCACTATCACCATGAACGATCCTAAAACCCTAAATGCCTTTAGTACGCCGTTAAAAGGCGCCATTATGGACGCACTCGATCAGGCGGATAACGATGATGAGGTACGCGTTATCGTCTTGCAAGGCGGCGGCGGCAACTTCTCAAGCGGTGGTCATATCGGCGAGATGCTAGAGAACGGTATGGAGTCCGAGGCGCTAGTGGCTAAGCTTGATTTTATGCTGCGTGAAGTCGCTGAGGTCAGCCTTAAATTGCGTAATATCCATAAGCCTATCATCGCCAAATTAGAAGGCGCGGTGGCTGGCGCAGGCATGAACTTAGCGTTGACTTGTGACTTTCGTATCGCAAGTGACAATGCCAAATTCGTGCAAGCCTTTGTCAACATAGGCCTCATACCTGATGCCGGCGGTATCTATCTGTTGAATCAATTAGTTGGCGCGGCCAAAACTACTGAGCTGGTCATGCTCGGCGATAAGCTCAAAGCTGATGATGTCGCAAGGTTAGATTTAGTCAATAAAGTGGTTAGCGCCGAGGAACTTGACAACGAGGTCACCGCATTAGCCTCGCGCTTAAGTCAACTACCGGGTAAAGCGCTGGCCTCTATGAAGCATATGATCAACATTCATGCTTTCTCAGGACTTAACGAAGCGCTTGGCATGGAGGTCGAGCAACAAAACATGATGGCTCAGACTGATGATTTCAAAGAAGGGATTACAGCGTTTATGGAAAAGCGCAAGCCAGTTTATCAGGGGAAGTAAGTCCCAAAACCCTTTATCTTAATATATAGATAAAGGGTTTTTAAACTTTTAGTCGTTTGCAGTTGTTTAAGCTTGTTCAAGTATAAGACTGCTATTAAGCTTACTTTGCTGGCGGTCCCCATTGATTGGTTTCATGCTTGGTATCGCTTGCCATAAACACTAATAATATGATACCGCCTATAAGCGGCACAAACGATATCAAAAACCACCATCCTGAACGACCAATATCATGTAATCTGCGCACCGTCACCGCCAAACCTGGCAGAAACAAGCCAAACGCTACTATAATATAAAACAGTCCCGTCTCTGAACTAAATATTATGGTATCTACTATCATTGCAACGATGGTTAGACCTAATTGTACTAAGAAAAAATACCAAAATTCTTTACGGCGAGCACGACCCGAGAAATTGACATAATTTCTCAAGGCTTTTTTAAACCAATCAATAATTCCGTAGTTCGCTTCGGCGGCATTATTATTGATAGTATTCTGTGGTAAGGGTGGCGGCGTCGCTTTATCGAGCATATTTTTATTTTCCATAGGGTTTGTCATCATTTATTTGTAAGAGTTAAATCGCCAACCAAAAATTTGACCAGTTCATTAGAGTATAAACACTCAATAAAAGTTTGCAAACAGTTATTAAAGTATTTTATAGTTATAAAAAAACCCCGCATCATCTCGATACGGGGTTCCGATTTATATAAGAGCAGTAAAACTTAAAACATCAAAGCTTAAGTCAACTGAGCCACGTTAATTTTGTCCGCTTCTTCGGTGTACTCTTCCATACGATCGAAGTTCATGTATTGATAAACTTCATCGCCCATGCTGTTGAGCATGCCAGCGTATTGCTGATATTCGTCGTTGGTTGGCAATTTACCTAGTACCGCAGCGACAGCAGCAAGCTCAGCTGATGCTAGATAAACGTTCGCGCCTTGACCGAGACGGTTCGGGAAGTTACGAGTCGACGTCGATACCGCAGTAGATTTCGGCGCGATACGTGCTTGGTTACCCATACATAGTGAACAACCTGGCATTTCAGTACGAGCGCCGGCTTGCGCGTAAATGTTGTAGTAGCCCTCTTCCATCAACTGACGCGCATCCATTTTGGTTGGCGGTGCAATCCATAAACGAGTCTTTAGGCTACCTGCTGGTACGTCTTGTAGCAGTTTACCTGCCGCGCGGAAATGACCGATGTTAGTCATGCACGAGCCGATAAATACCTCATCGATAGTGTCGCCTGCGACGTCAGCCAATGTCTTAGCATCGTCTGGATCGTTCGGGCAGCATAGGATAGGCTCTTTGATCTCGCTCATATCGATGGTCATATCGATAGTATATTCAGCGTCTTCGTCAGCACGCATTAGGCTTGGATTCGCGAGCCAGTCTTGCATCTGCTCGATACGGCGGCTGATAGTACGCGCATCGCCATAGCCTTCTGAGATCATCCACTTAAGCAGGGTGATGTTTGAGTTTAGATACTCAGTTACTGATTCTTCAGAAAGCGTAATAGTACAACCAGCAGCACTACGCTCAGCCGACGCATCAGATAACTCGAACGCTTGCTCAGCGGTTAGGTCTTCTAGACCTTCGATCTCAAGGATACGACCATTGAATTCGTTGATTTTGCCTTTCTTATCAACGGTTAAGTAACCTTCTTTGATCGCTTGATAAGGAATCGCATGCACAAGGTCACGTAGCGTGATACCAGGCTGACGCTCACCGACGAAGCGAACGCGAACAGATTCAGGCATATCGAGTGGCATCACACCAGTCGCTGCAGCAAATGCCACTAGACCAGAACCCGCTGGGAATGAGATACCCATTGGGAAACGCGTATGCGAGTCACCACCAGTACCAACGGTATCTGGAAGTAGCATACGGTTCAGCCAGCTGTGAATGATACCATCGCCCGGACGTAAGCTCACGCCGCCGCGGTTCATGATAAAGTCAGGTAGCGTGTGCTGAGTCTCAACGTCGACTGGCTTTGGATAAGCGGCGGTATGGCAGAATGACTGCATCACTAGATCCGCTTGGAAACCTAGGCAAGCCAAGTCTTTTAGCTCATCACGAGTCATCGGACCAGTAGTATCCTGACTACCGACTGTGGTCATTTTTGGCTCACAGTACATACCAGGACGTACGCCCTCTAGACCACACGCTTTACCAACCATCTTCTGTGCAAGAGTAAAGCCTTTACCGGTATCAGCTGGCTCTTCAGGCTTAGCGAATACGTCAGAATGACCCAGACCCATGTACTCACGCGCACGGTTAGTCAAACCACGACCAACGATCAATGGGATACGGCCACCAGCACGCACTTCGTCAAGTAGCGTTGGTGAGTTTAGTTTGAACTCAGAGATCACTTCATCTGAGTCATGCTTAGTGATTTTGCCGTCATGTGGATAGATGTCAAACACATCGCCCATGTTTAGATTATCAACCGCGACTTTTTCGATTGGTAATGCGCCTGAGTCTTCCATAGTGTTAAAGAAGATAGGAGCAATGTTGTTACCTAATACTAGACCGCCGCCGCGCTTGTTTGGTACGTTCGGGATGTCTTCGCCCATCAGCCATAGTACTGAGTTGGTCGCTGACTTACGGCTAGAGCCGGTACCGACGACGTCACCAACATAAGCCAATTGATGGCCTTTTTTCTTTAGCTCTTCGATCTGCTTCATTGGGCCAACAACGCCCTCTTCATCAGCGGTGATACCATCGCGAGAGTTTTTGTGCATGGCTAATGAATGCAATGGAATATCAGGACGGCTCCACGCGTCTTGCGCAGGTGACAAGTCATCGGTGTTAGTCTCGCCAGTGACTTTAAAGGTCGTATACGTTGATTTCTTTGGTACCTCGGCGCGGTTCAAGAACCATTCAGCATCTGCCCAAGACTGAATCACTTCTTTTGCGATATCATTGCCGGCTTCGGCTTTTTCAGTCACATCGTTGAACGCGTCAAATACTAGCAAAGTCTTTTTCAATGCTTCTGCTGCGTCTTGTGCGACATCAGAGTCGTCTAGTGCTGCAACTAATGGCTGTACGTTGTAGCCACCTTGCATAGTACCTAAGATTTCTACTGCTTTTTTCTTATCGATAAGTGGTGAGCTCGCTTCACCTTTTACAATAGCGGCTAAAAAAGCAGCTTTTACATAAGCGGCTTGATCCACACCGGCTGGAATGCGGTTTTCTAGCAAGTTCATCAAGAACTCATCTTCGCCCGCTGGTGGATTTTTTAATAATTCAACCAACTCTGCGACTTGTTTTTCGCTTAGTGGTAGTGGAACGGTTCCAAGCTCAGCACGCTCGGCGACATGTTTACGATAAGCTTCTAACACAATAATTGTCCTCGTAGTTGGGCTAGCACATTGCGTGGGTAGTCAGAATGACAGCCTGCGTAGATGCGCTATAGGAAATAATTAAGGGAATGTAGTCATTGAAATATTTGTGCTGCAATGATAGCTTAAAACGCTCAAAAAGTTAATGGCTTAGGCTGCAAAAGGCGTAGAACCAAGCCATATTCAATATTTATTATAAAAATAGTAGTCGCTATTAGAGTAAATACTAAACATACAAGCTCAATAATTTTGAGAATGAATTGTTTGACGTTGAATATCATCAAAACTGACTCAATGAACGAGTCTGATTGAATGTTAAAAATTAAGGATAATAAGATGAGCAATAATGATGACCATTCAAACTATAAAAAGGGTTTAAAAGTACGTACTGAGGTCATGGGAGAGGCACATGTTAAGCGCTCACTCGCTGCAGCAACCTCATTTACTCAGCCTTTGCAAGACTGGATCATTGAGCATGCTTGGGGCACGACCTGGCAAGATGACAGCGTTTTACCACGTAAGTATCGCTCTTTAATTACCTTAGGGTTTTTGATTGCACAAAAGAGTCCGACCGAGCTAAAAGGCCATATTCGCGGGGCTATAAATAACGGAGCAAGTCCCCTTGAGATTCGCGAAGTACTCATGCACAGCCTGCCCTACTGCGGCGCGCCTGCCACCCAAGAGGCTTTTCGCGCTGCCATCGAAGTGTTTAATGAGATGGGCATAAATATCGATAATTTAAACAACAACAAGCCATAGAGTAAAGGGTTGAATAATAAACCCTGAGCGCAATATCTGCTATAATAAAGACACCTATGAAGCATGCCGATAATTCCATAAACCCTTATCTTATCAAGGGTTAAGAGATCATTGATTATGACTACTGCCGTACAAACCCATGTTCCTGCGCCAAGAGTAAAACCCAAAAAAGCCATTCAAGGTGAAAAATTACGGGGCTACGATAAAGTCGCGCGTATTCCGATTAAGGTCATTCCGACAGTCGAAGCTAAGAAAAAACCAGATTGGATTCGTGTAAAAATGTCCTCACCGGCCGAGGTGGCACGCATCAAAGCCAAACTGCGCGAGCAAAAGCTCTATACCGTTTGTGAAGAAGCTGCTTGCCCAAACTTAGCACAGTGCTTCTCTGATGGCACCGCAACATTTATGATTATGGGCGATATCTGTACGCGTCGTTGCCCGTTTTGTGATGTCGGTCATGGTCGCCCTAATGAGCTCGATAAAGATGAGCCGCGTCATACCGCTGAGACTATTCAAGGGCTTGAGCTGAAATATGCGGTTATCACCTCTGTGGATCGCGATGATCTAAAAGATGGCGGTGCCAATCATTTTGTAGAAGTACTCAATGAATCACGAGCGCTAAGTCCAAATTGCTTGATCGAAATCTTAGTCCCTGACTTTCGTGGCCGTATGGATATCGCCTTGGACTTACTCACTGAAACCGCGCCTGACGTATTTAACCATAATATCGAAACCGTACCGCGTCTGTATAAAGCCTTCCGTCCTGGTTCTGACTATCAGCACTCGCTCGATTTGCTTAAGCTCTATAAAGAGCGTCGTCCTGATATCGCCACTAAATGCGGCTTTATGGTCGGACTTGGTGAGACCGAAGAAGAGGTTTATGCGCTACTTGACGATCTAAAAGCGCATGATGTCGATATGATTACCGTCGGTCAATATTTGCAGCCGAGTAAAAATCATGCCCCAGTCGATCGTTATGTGCATCCTGATGAGTTTCAGCGTTATATGGATTACGGCAAAAAGATTGGCTTCTTTAGTATTTGGGCCGGCCCTATGGTACGCTCAAGCTACTTTGCCGATCGTCAGTACTACGGCGAGGATTGCCCTGCGCCTATTCGTAGTAAAAAAGCGCTAGAAGCTGAAGGCAAGCTGGGTTGTTAAGACTTTGCTGATAATAAATAAAATGGAGACCTACTAAGGTCTCTTTTTTTATGTGAATTCTCAGCAGCTCTACTTAAAGCCACTACACTGGCAGGTCAAGAAAATGCTATATTTTGCCCTAATGAATGTCAAAAATGCACACAAATAAATTTTTATAAAAAAGGACTCCCTTATGAGCGACCAATTTACCCCACAAGAAGGCTCTTGCTCCTGTTATAGCAACACTTATACCATTAATCATACTCCTATGGCGCGCTTCATTTGCCACTGTACTATCTGTCAGGATTATACCGGTAAGGCTTATAATGATGTTACGGTTTTACTAAAATCAGATCTCAGCGAATTAGAGATAGATAAAACACGCTTTCGTAGCTGGAAACTGCCGCCGAATATCAGCCGTGGATTATGCAAACGCTGTCATAAGCCTAGTATAGAGACCGCTGTAGGCGGTAATCTGGTATTAATTCCTACCGATAACTATCCTGATAAGTCCGCGCTGCCTGAGCCTGCTATGCATCTGTTTTATAACCGCCGCATCAGAGACGTCGATGATAACTTACCTAAATATAATGGCTTTGTGCAGAGTCAAACTATGGTGGTTAAGGAGCTGGCTCAAGGGATATATAAAAGAGTTACGAGAAGCTAATGGTTATCTCTAAACGCTAGGTTTAGTATTTTAAGCGCTATTTTATTTTTATTTTAAGAGACAAATGCTACTAATAGTCAAAACTATTCGTTTCTTTAACTCCTTCATTTGGGACTAATATGATTTCAACCTTAGTAGAAGACACCGCTCATTTATCCGCTGACATTGCCATCATTGGCGGTAGCGGCCTTTATCAGATGCAAGCGCTGAGCAATAAGCGCCAGATAAAAATCTCCACACCTTTTGGCAAACCTTCTGATGATATCGTTATGGGTGAGCTAAATGGCGTGACAGTCGCTTTTTTGACGCGCCACGGCCAAGGGCACAAATTTAGCCCGTCAGAAGTTCCATACCGCGCTAATATCTATGCGCTAAAAACCTTAGGCGTGCGTTATGTGATTTCAGTCTCGGCAGTTGGCTCACTACAAGAGCACCTTAAACCTTTAGATATGGTCGTTCCAGATCAGATGATCGATATGACTAAGCAGCGAGTCAGCACGTTCTTTGGCGAGGGCGCGGTGGCCCATGTGACGATGGCAGATCCATTGTGCCTTGAGCTTAGCGAAGTGTTGCATCGCGCCTATAGTCAAGCGAATATTAGCGAAGGCCAATGTCATAAGCAGGCGACTTACGTCTGTATTGAAGGACCGCAGTTCTCCACTCGCGCTGAGTCGCAGTGGTATCGCCAAATGAATGCGGACATTATTGGCATGACCAATATGCCAGAGGCTAAGCTTGCGCGTGAAGCGAGCATGGCGTATGCCACGCTAGCATTGGTGACAGATTTTGACTCATGGCATCCAAACGAGGAAGCTGTCAGTGCCGATTACGCAATTCAAAATCTCATGAAAAATGCGAATAACGCGCAGCAAGTTGTCAAAGAAGCCGTTGCTATACTCGCCAGCGAACAGCCTGACTCTATTGCGCATACGGCTTTAGCGCAAGCGTTAGTGACACCTGTTGAGGCGATGAGCGAGGAGACTAAGACGAAGCTGAGTGCGTTGTTGCCTTAACTAGGTTAGTTTTTTAAATAAGCAAAGCCATCCCATAGTTGATGGCTTTTTAGCCGTTGTAGGCTACAACTTTATAATCATCGAGCCAACCTACGGGCAAGTATTGCAAATCTTCAGGCTCATCGATATCTGGCAAAGGCTCTAACATAGCTAGCGACCAATTTAAGTCCTTGATGCGCTGCTCAGTCACTGCGGCAACATCACTGACACTCCATGTCATGTTTGAGAAAAGACTTGCCTCAGCTTTTTTAAAGCCAAGCAACACATAACCGCCATCAAAGGCGGGAACTATAACGCTATCTTGTTCGATTAATTGTTTTGCCGCACCTTGTATCCGCTCAGTGGTGAGATCAGGACAATCGCTCCCTATTAAAAGCACCTTTTCGAAATTATCTAGCGCATTCTGACTGGCGCTTAGCATTCGCTTTCCCAAATCGCCATCCGCTTGCGCTGACCACAGCAATGATTTAGGTAAATCTAGCGTTTGCCAACACAGATGGCTTGGCGCCGGACTGACACATAATTCAACGCTAAAGTCCGTCGCTAGCGCTTGCTCGATACTATGCAAAAGTAGTTTACGCGCCATTTGCGCAGAACCTTCAACACCAAGCGCGGGTTGTAGCCGGGTTTTTGCTTTACCCTCAGCTGGGAATTTGGCGAAAAGGATAATACAGGTATTTTGTTTTTGATTCATATTAAGAGTTTTCTATATTTGATCCACTATAAAACAAACCCAGTGCTACTGGGATGAATTTTGCGCAGCCTCTGGGTACGCAGCACGCAAGGAAAATTTATACCAGTAGCACGTTGGCATAGCTGTATTATTCTCATTTAGGATTAACTGTATTATTTATAATAACGCTGTTTAATATTATCCGCTGATACCCCGCGCCAATAATCAAAGCGCAGCTGCCACATCAGAATAATGGTCCGCCACGTACCATGCTGTTGCCAACGCCGCGCTGAAGTTATCACCTTAGTTTTTAGACAAGCAGGTTTGGTCATTCCTTTCAAACGTTTGCAAAGCTCGATATCTTCCATCAAGGCTTGCTTAGGATAACCACCAACTTGCTCAAAAAGCTTACGGGTAATAAAGATAGCTTGATCGCCGGTAGCAATGCTAGTGAACCGTGAGCGTAAGTTTATCATTTGGCTGACTAGCCAAAGCGTCGGCTGACGACTATTTAACTTAACATCAAAACGTCCCCACTTTGAGTTTTTTATAGCAGTTATCACCTCAGATATAGCTTGGGTTGGTAGCTTAGTGTCAGCATGTAAAAACAGCAAAATATCACTAGTGGCTAACGCGGCGCCTGCATTCATTTGTACAGCGCGTCCGGCTTTGGATTCAATAATCTGCCAGTCGATAGATGATTTATTATCAGCCTTTAATGCTTTAAGAATATCTTTAGCGACGATAATAGAATTATCTTTTGAACCGCCATCTACTAAGACGACTTGCTGCGGTGATGGATTGAGAGCACTGATGCTGGCAAACAAATGAGGCAGGTTATCCGCCTCATTAAGTATAGGGATAATAATAGCAACTGTAGCCGTCATAATTGAGCGTACTTTTATTTTTTGTTTAAGTTCCAATTATAGCTTGTGTAGTCAATCTTAGTTTTACCATTTTTTAGATCAGCGGTTTGTGATTTATTGAGACCTAGTGATGAGCTATAACGCGCCAAAAACCCTTCCAGATCCTTAGTGCCGCGCCAGTTATTCTCAAAGTCCTCTTTGTACCATTTAAAAATAGGCGATACCTCAAGCGTACTACCTTTAAGGCGATTGCGACTGCTATCAGCGAGGAACTTACTGGTCACTTGTTCTAACTGTTTATCCAGTTTATTACCTGTATAAGCGTCATCCAATAACGCCGGACAACCAATGCTTGCGCAGTTCACCGCAAAGTGAATACGCGGTTCGTTGTAACGCTTGGAGCCGCGAATCAGGTTGTGCTCGATATCATCAAGCGAGCGCTTTTCACCTAATAAAGTCACAAAATCTTGCTTCCAAGGCGAGCTAAAAATCCCGCCAATATCTTTAATCGATTTTATATTTGGATATTTGGTTAGTATCAACTCTACGGTGCCTGCGTTATAGACGTTGATCAAAAAGGCTAATTGCTCATCCTTGCTCCAACGATTGAACTCAGACTGACTGACTTTGCTAGTCGCTGCCATGTAACTATCAAGTTTAGCTTCATCGGCTTTCATACCATTATAATTGACAACGGAAGCTTTGCCGCCATTGGTCATCGTGACGTTTTTATTTAACAAACGGTCCCAAGTGCCATGATTAAAGTCGGCGTAGCTTGCCATACTGGCCAATAGTATAGAAGTCGCGACTGCTGTCTTAGTCAGTAAACGCTTGCTTGAAAAATTAATAGTGCTCTTGAATAAGCTCATATTTAACTCCGTTTAAATCTGTGGTATTTCTCTACCCATTTGAGTAAAGTCTCTGGGGCATGATTACGCTTCCACTCCCCTGCTGCATATTTATTGGCTTCACTCATCGTCGGATAAGTATGAATAGTGCCCAGTACTTTATTGAGACCTAAGTTGTGTTTCATTGCTAGCACGTATTCGGCTATCAGCTCGCCGGCATGATGACCGACGATAGTTACGCCGAGTATTTTATCTTTATTGGGTACAGTCAAAACTTTTACCCAGCCTGTCGCTTGACTCTCCGTTATCGCGCGATCAAGGTCGCTGATATCATAACGCGTCACTTCAAAGTCGATATCTTGCTCATTGGCCTCAGTCTCACTAAGCCCAACCCGCGCGATTTCAGGATCGATAAAAGTCACCCAAGGAATCACGCGATAATCGACTTTGAACTTTTTTAGACCACCAAATAGCGCATTAACTGCCGCATACCAAGCTTGATGCGAAGCCACATGAGTGAACTGGTAAGGGCCTGCGACATCGCCCGCCGCTAATATATTAGGAAATTTGGTTTGCAGGTAGTCATTGGTAACGATAGTACCCTCAGTATCTATGCCTAAATTCTCAAGACCATAACCTGTGGTACGAGCCTCGCGGCCGACTGCAAGAATCAAAGCGTCAAACTCTAAAGCCGTCTCTAGCCCTTGCTTGTCTTTAATAATTAAACGCTGCAGCTCATTATTAATCTTGTCGCGCTCACAACGAACCGTATCGTGGTTAAGCAGAACTGTCACGCCATCGGCTTCTAAACACTGTTGAGTATAATCAGCGACTTCTAAATCTTCTTTCTTCAGTAAACGACTGCCGCGCTCAATTTGCGTGACATTTGAGCCTAGCCGCGCAAACGCTTGTGATAATTCGCAACCAATTGGCCCACCACCGATAATCACCAAGTGCTTAGGCGGCGAGGATTGATGACTGAGTTTTTCCCAAAGGTTATCACTGGTCAGATAATCAACGGTCTCTAAACCGTCAATCGGCGGTATAAAGGGCCTGCTACCGGCCGCAATGACAATATTGCGCGTGGTGAGGCGCTGTACTTGACCATCATTACCCTTAACCTCCATCGTCCACGGATCAATGATAGTGGCGTAGCCTTTGATCACATCGACGCCAAGACCTGTGTAACGCTCGACACTGTCATTGGGTTCGATCTTTTTGATCACTTGCTGGATGCGGCTCATCACGGCTTTAAAGTCATAATCGACTTCGACGTTTTGCAGACCAAACGCTTCAGCATGACGCATGTTGTGCGCGACTTTTGCGCTTTTGATTAGTGATTTACTCGGTACGCAGCCATAATTTAGACAGTCGCCGCCCATCTTATTGGCCTCAACCAAAGTGACTTTGGCTTTTACGGTAGCGGCAATATAAGAAGATACCAATCCCCCAGCCCCCGCGCCGATCACCACCATGTTACGATCGAAGGTTTTAGGCTTATTCCAGCCTTTATAAACTTGCCGAGCTTTGTACCAATCGAGTGCTTTTTTGGCGAGTAATGGAAATATTGCTAATAACGCAAATGAGCCTAGTAACGCCGGCGAGATAATGTCTTTTAGGCTTTCAATCTGTGCTAATTGCACGCCGGCATTGACGTAAACAAAAGTCCCTGCCAACATGCCTATTTGACTGACCCAGTAATAAGTCCACGCTTTGATAGTCGTCAAACCCATCAAGATGTTGACAATAAAAAACGGAAATAGCGGCAATAAACGTAAGGTGAATAAATAAAACCCGCCGTCCTTTTCAACACCTTCATTAATACTTTTGAGCTTACCTGCAAACTTACTTTGAAAGCTATCACGAAATAAAAATCTCGAGGCTAAAAAAGCAAATAGCGCACCAATGCTAGACGCAAAGGAAGCTAGCAGTAAACCCCACCACAGACCAAATAATGCCCCCGCTAGCAGAGTCATAATAGCCGCGCCTGGTAAGGAGAAGGCGGCGACTAGAAGATAGGCTAAAAAGAATAACCCACCTACTAGGAGTGGCGACTGGTTGCGCCACTCATAGAACTGTCCTAAGCGCGACTGGATACCTTCTAAGGTCAATAAATCATCGAAACCAAAGAAGAAGAATCCAGCGATGACCAAGACAACCACGAGGACAATTAAAATCTTTTTCATAAGCTAATACTGTCCTGTGTAGACGGAATAAAGCGAGTGTAGTAAAAATAAATTACGGAATTTTTAAGGTATCTATTTAACAGCTTTAAACCGCCGAATCTACAATCTTTTCGTCTTGTTTATATTCTTGGCTTTCCTCTTCTAGCGCGCCGCCGCAGCTACTTCCTTGCCCTGCGGTACAGCCATAACAATGATCGCCAATAGCGATAGTATCGCCAGCAGGATTTTGCTTGAGCAGATCACGTAGATGACGACGTGATTTATTGGGTACGGGCATCTCAAGTTGCTGATTAAAGTCACAATCAAACAGCTCACCTAACCAGTTGACACTGATGGTAGAGCGACACATGACTTCTTTTAAATTATCAGCATCATAATTATCTTTGAGCAGCTCCATATAAGGATGAAACTCATTTTTGGCTAACAATACCGCGCCAAAACGTTGAATCGGCATATTGGTTAGCGCAAATAACTGATTAAACTCGATATCGAAATGTTCTTTGAGCTCGCGCTTGTAGTCCGCCTCTAGCATCTGCTGATTGGGCGGCAACGTAGCCCCTTGTGGGTTATACACTAGATTCAACGTCAAATCAGTATCCGCTTTGCCATAGCCAAGTGCGTTAAGTTTATGTAGTCCTAAAATACTGTCATCAAACGCACCTTTGCCGCGCTGCTTATCGACATTCTCCAGCGAATAACAAGGCAAGGAGGCCACTACTTCGACGCCATTATCCGCCAAAAACTGCGCCATATCCTCATAACCCTCTTCCATCAAAATCGTTAGATTACAGCGGTCGATTACTTTGACCCCTAAGGCGCAGGCTTCTTTGACTAGATATTTAAAATCCTTATGCATCTCAGGCGCGCCGCCTGTGAGATCGAGCGTATCCATATCTTGCGCTTGTAATACTTCTAATATCAGCTTAACTAACTCGCGTGACATCATTTCAGTACGATAAGGACTAGCAGCCACGTGACAATGGACGCAAGACATATTACATAGATAACCTAGGTTTACTTGTAGCGTAGTTAATTCTCGGCGCTTAATCGCTGGAAAATCGGTAAATTCAAGCAGTTCAATGGTGGATTTCATAACGTATGACCTTTGGACAATGATCGTCTTAATCTTGGGTGTTTGCTTCGTATGCAAGCAGAATATATGAAAACTTTAAAGATAAATAGCTTTTTTGAGTGATAACTCATTTATTATTACACTATTTAATTTTTCTATTGTGACGCGGTGTGATAGTCAGTGTAACTAAACAATCGATAATAGATAAACTATTGTTTTGTAAATCGATATTGTTGATATCATTCCTGCAAACTCTACTTATGTGAGTTGACAAAACGTTTGTCGATATAATGTTTGAGCCACCAGACCCAGCGACCTTCTACGCTAAAGCTGCCCCAACTACCGATAGCATATTTATCGCCGCAAGCGAGCAAGTATAAGGTACGGTTTTTTGGTTGATAGCGGGCCAAAGTCTCACTTGCTAGGTAAGCCAGTAAATTATCGGCTGCCACTTTGCCACCAAATACCGCATGCACGCCTGAATGTGCCATTTCTCGATCCGCGCGGGTTGCCACATCACCTACGGCAAACACATTGTCATGCGAAGTGCTTTGCTGCTTATCATTGACCGCGATAAAACCTCCATCCACTGTGGCCAAATTAGTCTGATTAGTCCAAGCCGAGCCCATCACGCCAGTAGCGGCGATGACTGCGTCAACAGCTAATGTCTGTGCGGATGTCACTAATTCCTCATTAGTTAAGCCTTGGGCGCGCTGATAAATAATCTCAATATTATGGCGCTGCAATTGCTTAATGACGCGCACACGAAATCCTGTATCAAAGCTTGATAGCAGATGCTCACCGCAGACTAGATAAGCTTGATGATTGGGATTAATTTGCTGCAAAGCAAACTGTGCTGCCATCACCAGCTCCGTTGCTGCCGCGCCCGCACCCACTACGGCAACTTTATAACAGCTCGTTTGCTTAGCTTGCTCAAGGATCTGTTGCCACTGCGCTACGAAATTGAATATCGGTCGTACAGGAATCACTGTGTTTTCTAAGGCTACATCTGCTAAAGCGTCAGTTTTAAGCCAAGTCATATCGGTATCTGCACCAGTATTTAACGATAACAAATCATAATGAAAGTGCTCTTCTTGAGCAGTAGTAACAGTTTGAGTATTGGCATCAACGGCTATGATAGGCCGCTGTACTAGGGTCACGCGGGCACGCTTGCAAAGCTCAGTAATGTCGATACTGATGTCACTAAGGTTATAATGTCCTGCCATCCACCCGGGTAACATACCAGAATAAATCGTCTGCGGCTGCTCAGTGATAATGCTTATTTCTACATCCTCTAGATCATCTAAGCGCTTATTTGCAAGCCTGCGTAGCAAGCCAATGTGCGCGTGCCCTGCTCCAACGAGCAGTAGTTTTTTGGTAGGTCGCTTTATTGTAGTCGATAGCTTTTTCATAACTCGCGCTTTTGTTAATGATTAAAAAAGAATGCCAAGATTAGAACATAAGTTAATACCACTTTAAGTCAGTCTATTGTAGGATGGATAAAATATTTGCTAATTAAAATATCAAGAATAATTTAAGGATAAGACGATGTTGCAGTCAATAATGATAGCTCGCTTGGCTAAACCCGCTTTATTAACTATGGCTGTAACAAGCCTAATCGGTTGCAGCGCAATCGATAAGACGCTAACAGAAAACAACGAAACTCAATTATCATCAGAGTCGGCAGCGACCGTTTATTATAATGGTGATATTATCACTATGGCAGGTGACACTCCTGAGATGGTCGAAGCGTTAGTGACTAAAGACGGTAAAATCGCTTATGTCGGCAGCTTAAATGCGGCGCAAGCAAAACACAAAAATGCCGCGCAAGTCGATCTAAAAGACCAAACCTTGTTACCTGGGTTTATCGATCCGCACAGCCATTTTGGTATGGTTTCTAACACCTTTGGCCAAGCGGACCTTAATCCGCCACCTGTCGGTAATGTTGATAGTATCGATAAAATGCTTAAAGTACTAAAAGCGTATAAAGAAGATCATAATATCGCTGATGGTGAATGGATATATGGTTGGGGCTATGATGAGAGTCAGCTTGCCGAGGATCGTCATCCAACCAAAGAAGAGATCGATAGCGTACTCCCAAATAACCCCGTCTATTTGCAGCATACCAGTGGCCACATGGGCGTGGCAAACTCCAAAGGCCTAGCTTTGATGGATATCACTGCCGATAGCCAAGCGCCAGAAGGCGGCAACATTGCTCGTGTCAAAGGCTCAAACGAGCCCAATGGACTCGTGCAAGAAACTGCGATGTATCCGTTTATGTACACGCTCCTCAAGACCCTAAGTCCGAAGCAAGCTGAATTCTTTGATCAAACCCAAGATTACTACGCGAGTAATGGCATCACTACCGCGCAAGATGGCTCCACCACACGTGATGCGATTAAATTCTTTCAATCACAAGCGGATGCTGGCAAGCTCAAAATCGACTTAGTATCATTGGCAGGCGTCAGTGATCTGGATGAAAACTTAGCCGATAAAGACTTTGTTTGGAAAGCCTACCAAAACGGCTTTAAGGTCCAAGGCACCAAAATTATCGCTGATGGCTCCCCGCAAGGCAAAACTGCTTATTTCACTCAGCCTTATCTAACGCCTGTCGCCGATTGTGAGAGTGATTGCCGCGGTCTGCCAAGTATCAGCCAAAATGAAATGAATGAGATGTTTGCCAAGGCTTATGCACAAGATAATCAGCTTTTTATCCATAATAATGGCGATAGCGCCACCGATATGATTATCAAGGCGCATGAATATGCCGTCAAAAAAACAGGTCAAGCCGCTGATAAAGACCGCCGTACCGTGCCTATTCATGCACAGTTTGCGCGTCCGGATCAACTAGAAGCGTTTAAGAAGTATAAGATGCTGCCGTCATTTTTTACCAATCACGCCTACTTTTGGGGCGATGTCCATGTCAAAAACTTAGGGGCGAAGCGAGCGAATTTTTTAAGTCCTATTGCGACTGCTGATGACATGGGACTAAAATATACCAACCATTCTGATGACACGGTGACCCCTGTCGATCCGCTATTCTCCGTGTGGACAGCGGTCAATCGTACTTCGCGCACCGGCAAAACAATCGGTGTCGATGAGCGCGCTAGCCCCTATCAAGCGCTAAAAGCCATTACTGCTAATGCCGCTTATGAGTACTTTGAAGAGGACTCTAAAGGCTCTTTAGCAGTCGGTAAGCTTGCTGATTTAGTCATTTTGGATAATAATCCTTTAACGGTAAAAGCTGATAGTATCCGTGATATAGAAGTGGTAAGAACGATCAAGGAAGGCAAAACTATTTATGACCGCGCCAAATCAGACTCAAGCGCGCAGTAATCTTATAAAAAAGCTATATTCTTATTTATTAAACTCATCAAGGATCTTTAAATGAGCACTACTGAGCAAATTACTTCATCGAATACCAGTCACTATCTGCATCATACTTTTTTTGAACCGACAGATAGCGCGACTCAGATCACAGCGACTCTATTAATCGTTCACGGTATGGCGGAGCACAGCGGTCGCTATAGCGATTTTGCGCAGTTCTTAGCAGATAATGGTATCGCTGTCGCCACTTATGATCAGCTCGGTCATGGCAAAACGGTTAAGTCAGAAAGCGAGTTTGGCTTCTTTGGTGAAGCGCATCCGGTGCAGTCTTTATTAAAAGATGTGATTATCATGGCAGATAGCTTAAAGGCGAAGCATCCAGAGGTGCCGCACTTTATTATGGGCCATTCGATGGGCTCGTTTATCGTGCGTACGGTGATGAAGCATCACGCACACAACTTTGCCGGCGCTATTTTAATGGGTAGTGCTGACGCCGATCCATTAGCTAAAGTTATTTTACCTATTAATAAATGGCTTGCCAAAATCGCTCCTAAGAAGCCCAATGCGGTGTTTGCTAACATGATGAATAAAATCTTCAATAGCAAACTTGATAACCGTATTTCTTCTTCGCAGTTTGCTTGGCTGACCGAAAACCAAGTCAGTATTGAAGCGTATGAAGCCGACCCATTAACGGGTTTTGACTTTACGAATAACGGTTATTTAACGCTATTTAAGCTAATGGAATCCGGTCTAAATAAAGATTGGGCCGCGACGATTAATAAAGACTTTCCGATGCTATTTGTCAGCGGTCAAAATGACCCTGTGGGTAATATGAGTAAAGGCGTACGCAAAGTGGTCAACCGCTTAAATGAGCAAAGCTTTAGTGAAGTAGACGTTAAACTCTATCCGCATATGCGCCATGAACCGCTCCATGAAGTAGAAAAGCAAACCGTTTATGAAGATATTTTAGACTGGATAAATAGCCATACGACTGCTAGCTAAAAGGGCTTCTAGTCTGCTGCTAGCCCTTAAACAACTCATTTGCTAAAAGACATAAAATTAGCGACAATACGGCAGCTCATTTTTAACCCCATTTTTAACCCATAGGCAGCGGATTAATAGGTTGAACCTTTACTATAAAATTTAAATCCATTTAACTTACATTATTAATTTTAGGAATTTTTATGTCATTACAACAAACTATCGAACAAGCCTTTGAAAACCGTAACGAGTACAGCCCAGCTAATATGCCTCAAGACGTCCGTGACGCTATCGAGCAAGTACTTGAGCGGTTAGACAATGGTAGCCTGCGCGTCGCGGAAAAAAAGGATGGCGAATGGGTGGTCAATCAGTGGGCCAAAAAAGCCGTCTTACTCTCGTTTCGTCTCAATGACAACTATGTGCAAGCCGCTGGCGAGCATGTGCAGTTTTATGACAAAGTACCGACCAAATTTGCCGATTGGACTGAAGCCCAGTTCAAAGAAGCTGGCGTACGCGTCGTACCACCAGCCGTCGCTCGTAAAGGCTCTTACATTGCAGCCGGTGCGGTACTGATGCCATCCTATGTCAACATCGGCGCCTATGTCGATCAAGGCGCGATGGTCGATACATGGGCAACGGTTGGCTCGTGCGCGCAAATCGGTAAAAACGTCCATCTCTCAGGTGGTGTCGGTATCGGCGGTGTGCTTGAGCCGCTACAAGCCAATCCTACCATTATTGAGGACAACTGCTTCATCGGTGCACGCTCTGAGATCGTCGAAGGCGTCATTGTTGAAGAAGGCGCGGTCATCTCTATGGGTGTCTACATTGGCCAATCTACGCGTATCTATGATCGCGAAACCGGTGAGATTCATCGCGGCCGTGTACCCGCAGGTTCAGTAGTCGTCCCAGGTAGCTTGCCATCAGAAGATGGTACGCATAGTCTATACGCTGCTATCATCGTCAAAAAAGTTGATGCGCAAACGCGTGCAAAAACAGCAGTCAATGAGCTATTGCGTTTAGATTAAGGTTTTATACCTAGTTACATCTACAATGATTAGATCTTAAATAGTAAAAGCTAAATATTAAAAAGATGTTAAGGACCATCCTTAGCGTCTTTTTTATCGTTTATTCTAGAGTTCAATAGTGATGGTTAAGGCTAAAAGCGCGAGGATGTCAGAATGGTCAAACTTATTTTATTCGGCTTATTGGCAGGGGCTTTGTTTAGCTCAACCTTTATCCTAAATGAAGCAATGAGTAGCGCGGGTGGTCATTGGTTTTGGTCCGCCAGCCTGCGCTATACTTTTATGTGGTTGATGCTTAGCGTCATTATCGCGATGCAGCATGGCTTTGGCCGTCTAAAAGCGCTAAGCGTCATCTTTGCTCAGCATTGGCAGTTTTGGTGTGTCACAGGTAGCATTGGTTTTGGCGTCTTTTATACCGGTATTTGCTACGCGGGCGATCATGTAGCCGGCTGGGTGGTTGCCGCGACTTTTATGTTCACGGTGGTCACAAGTTTACTGGTGCTACTCGCCTTTGGGCAGCGCTTTGATAAGAAGTTCATCGCTTACGCGCTACTGGTGTTCATCGGAGTAGTGTTGGTTAATCTAAGCGAAGGCCTGCGCGCTTCGGCGATGGAGACGGTAGCAAGCGCCTCAATGTCTGAGATGATTCTCTTCGGGGCGCTCCCTGCCCTGCTAGCCGCGTTCTGTTATCCGATTGGTAATCAAATGGTTTGGCAGGTCTCTTATAACTCGCGCCAGCATACCGCTAAGATGCGCGCAGCTCGCGCTTACGCTAATGAGCCAAAGATGCAGCCGATAGTCAATGAAGCGCCCATTCTCTCTAGCGCTATTGACTCCAATATCGATCATGCCTACCCTAGCGATTCTGTGGCTAGCCATCCACCCTCCTCTTTATTACAACATTTAATCAGCCGCATTCCTGCTATCGAGACTGACTTACTACAAGATGCTTTTAATAAAGTTTGGCTAATGACACTAGGTAGTTTGCCATTTTGGCTGCTATTGGGCATTATAGTGCGACCTGAAGCGCCAAGCGGCTCTCAGCTATTTAACACATTATTAGTGGCGCTATTGGCTGGCGTCGGTGCGACCAGTATTTTTCTTTATGCACGCGAGCGAGCAGTAACGTCTAGCGAGGTCGCGGGCGTCGACTCCACTCAAGCGAGCGAAGTGATTTTCGCCTTGATGGGCGGTATGTTATTTCTAGGTAATATGCTGCCCTCAGCTATGGGTCTCTTAGGTATTGGGCTTATCATCCTAGGCTTGATACTATTTGCTAAAGACGGCTAATCATAAAACGAGTTCTCGATTTGTATAGAATATAAGCCGCCACTTATCTCAAAGCGCTATGTATCATAAAGAGCAATCTGCCACAAAGAGCAGTCAGCATGGAAAAACATAACAATGGTTAATGATTTGATTTTCCCTGATATTTTATTATACCTGCTAGATATGGTTGGGGTGATTGCTTGCGCTATCGCGGGCACTCTGCTCGCTCAGCATAAAGGCTTCGATATCGCCGGTTGTATCTTAGTGTCAATGGTTAACGCTATTGGTGGCGGAACTTTGCGCGATATGGCTTTGGATCGCCACCCGTTATTTTGGATGACTGACCTTAATTACGTCATCGTTATCACCGTGACCTCGCTTATTTTACAAGTATTTTTTCATCTATATCATAAGATCGATAACGCGCTTAGATTATTTGATGCGATAGGGCTTGCCGCCTTTAGTGTGATTGGTTTTAAGGTGGCACTTCATCAAGATATGTCGCCCCTGATTGCCATAATGATGGGCGTTTGGACGGCTATTATCGGCGGCTTACTACGCGATATCATCTGTAATGAGATACCGCTACTGCTGCAAAGAGAGATCTATATCACCGCGAGTATCGCAGGCTCAGTGACTTATCTATTACTCGACTATTTGGGCCTAAACCCTGGGCTTAATGAGTTTATTATGCTCGGCGTTATCTTCGCCGTACGTATGTTAGCGGTAAAGTTCGACTGGCATCTGCCTTCTATTCGTCTCGTTGATTGATATCAATAACAACTGAGCCGCGCTTATGTTAAATATTGCTCTAGATGCTACCTTGATCACAACCTTCGATCCGCGTTCTTTATTATATCTATTCGATATGATAGGTATTGTTGCGTGTAGCGTTTCTGGAACGATTTTGGCCAAGCACAAAAACTTCGATGTTTTTGGTTGTTTATTGGTCTCTATTGTCACCGCTATTGGCGGTGGCACCGTGCGGGATGTAATTTTAGATAGGCATCCGCTATTTTGGATGATTGATATGAGTTATCTAACAGTCATTACGATGGCTTCTATAATGACGCAGATATTTTTCCACCCCAACTCAAAGAGGGTTGATAAGTTTTTAAAACTCTCTGATACCATCGGGCTGTCGGCGTTTACTTTAATTGGTATCAAAGTTGCCGATAGCATGGACGCTAATGTGCCAGTAGCACTGCTATTAGGGGTTATTACGATCATTGTCGGTGGCATCATTCGCGATATGATCTGTAATGAGATCCCGCTGGTACTACAACAAGAGATCTATATCAGTGCTGCTTTAGCTGGCGGTATTTTGTACTTTGCCCTGTACAATTTAGGGGTAACAGTTTGGATTGCTGACATCTGTGCTATGAGTGCTATCTTTAGCATACGTATGTTAGCTATTCGCTACGATTGGCAGTTCCCTTCACTAGAGTGGCGGCGTTAGGGTTTTAGTTTACTAAAGCCAAATCCTTTACCATCAGCTGTAAGCTGCGTTTACCATTCCATTCATTGACATCGAGCTCAAAGAGAATATGCACTTTTTCAGCGCGATAATCCCAAGCAGCAGCATCGAAGTTGAAATAAATTGCATCGATAGGATACTGCACGCCAGGATAGCGCAAGGAGAGTTTGAGATGCTTGTCCTTTAATATCTTAAAGCTTAATACTTCAAAGATACCATCGAATATGGGCGCGGCAAAGCCATGACCCCAAATACTGGCCTCAGCCAACTCATCGGCAAACCATAAGCTAAAGTCGCTGGCTTGCAGCTCGCCATCGGTAAATTTTTGCTCGGCGAAGATCTCTTGATCCAGCTCCTCCATTACCTTATCAAAAGCGGCTACAAACCCTTCAAAATTGCGACGTTTAATGGTCAAGCCCGCCGCCATGGCATGACCACCAAAGTGAGTGATGAGCTCGGGGTTGCGCTCAGCCACTTGCTCAATAGCATCACGAATATGCACGCCAGCGATGGAACGCGCTGAGCCTTTGATCGTGTCATTATCTCCAGTGCGTTCAGTATCAGCAGGAGCAAAGACAATACTGGGGCGATAGTGGCTCTCTTTTAAGCGGCCAGCGACGATACCGATGACACCTTGATGCCAGTCGTCTTGATAAAGCACGAGGCTGCGCTTAGCAGCGGCTAGTTTTTGCGGAACTTTAGCCGCGATAATAATGTCATCGCTGTCCTCCAAATCTGCATCGAAGGTATTGTCAGCCGCACTGTCCTCTTCTAAAGACTTGATAATTTGATCGGCCTGCGCCCGCATCTCACCTTCGACTTGCCGACGATTGCGATTGAGTCGCTCAAGCTCATGCGCTAAGCGCTGAGCGCTACCCCAATCATCGGTAAGCAAACACTCGATACCGATACGCATATTGTCCATGCGTCCCGCCGCATTAATACGCGGCCCTAACACGAAGCCAAAGTCCTGCGCATGTAGCTGCTTAGGATCGCGCCCTGCCTGCTCAAGTAATGCCAAAATACCAATACAGCAGCGACCTTGGCGAATCGCATTTAGTCCATGATGGACAAGGATACGGTTATTCTTATCGAGTACGCCGACATCAGCGATAGTACCAAGCGCCACTAAGTCTAAATACTGACTGACTTGCACCGCCGGTTTACCTGCTTCGCGTCGGAGCTTAGCAAGCCTTCCTAACACATAAAACGCGACACCGACTCCAACTAAGGCTTTGCTCTCAAAGCTGCAGTCTAACTGATTAGGATTGACCACCGCTTCAGCCGGCGGCGTCGCTTTGGTCGTTAGATGATGATCGGTAATAATAACAGTGATACCGTCCGCTTGCGCGCGCGCGACACCTTCGTGACTTGAGATACCATTATCAACGGTGACAATCAAATCAGGCTGATAAGTCTTAATACCTAATTCGACAATCTCAGGAGTTAGGCCATAGCCGTACTTAAAGCGATCTGGCACTAAGAAGTCGACTTGCGCGCCCATCTTAGTCAATGCACGCATCATCAGCGCCGTACTAGTCGCACCATCACAGTCAAAATCACCAACGATTAAAATGCGTTTGTTATCATCGATAGCCGCATCTAATAAGCGCACCGCTTCCGTGACTCCATGCAAGTTTTCAGCGGGTAAGAGACCCGATAGACGAGTCTCAAGCTCATCAAGCTGCATAATACCGCGGCCGGCATAAAGCCGAGCTAAGGTGAGAGATTGGGTGGCGAACGCTTGTAGCGCGGCGGGCAGCTCGTCGATGCGAGTACCAGTAAAGCGAGGAGTTAAATTTAGCATAGCGGTATTCTACTGGCTTTAGCTAAGGGTCACAATGTTAATTTTTAACTCATGATTACTTATTATTTGATTGGTTTGCAGCATGGCAGTTATAGTAATTCTCATCATAGTAGTTACAAAAACCGTGCATTTTTGCGTCACTTTTCTGCAATTTGCTACAAAGCTATGATTGTACGACGCGGATATTTCCTTAAACTATGAATTAACTATTTGTTTCTACCTTTAACTATTCACCCTATTATAAGGATAATTTATGAAAACGACGCCAAAAGCTGAAAAACTCCCAAACACTATTGATCCTAATTTAGATCTCGAGCAAGTGCGAAAGGAGTGTCTAAAATTAGTCAAAAAACGCGCGAAGTTTTCAGCAGGTGTAGCGGTTGTTCCTGTGCCCTTTTTTGATGTCGCCGTTGATGCGGGTATGTTGACCCAGCTCATCCCTGAAATTAGCGAGCGTTTTGGTTTAATTGAAGACCGCAAATCTGCCATTGACTTAGAATCGCGTGAAGTGCATTGGAGCGCTGTCAGAGATCGTACCGTCGATTTTGCAGGTCTAATGGCCACTCGCGGTATTGTCAAGAAAACGATTCAAGGGTTTGGTGGTCGTATTGCTGCCAAACAAGTCACTAAGTTCATACCGTTAGGTGGACAATTGGTCGCGGCTACTATGGGCTACACTATCTTTAAAAAAATCGCCTCGGACCACGTTGAGGACTGCTACAAGCTTGCCAAAGAGATTCAGCAAAAAGAAAGTAGCAAAAACGTCTAAGCCATCAGCGAATAGACACCTGCAACGACATAACCAGTTAAGCTTGGCTTAGCTGGTTTTTTTATTAGCGATCTTTGCACATATTTGCACATAAATGTATGCAATATTCACTACTACCAATCAAGCGCTTAGCATGCTATTTTGCCTATTATAAACTCAGCTTAAAGGACTAAATGATGAAAAAACTCCTACTCTCCACTACCATGCTCGCGACCTTTGCTTTAGCGGGCTGCGCTTCTACTGGCGCGACTAACAATGCAGGTAACCCTATCGGTACTGCCAATGAGATTGGTATGAACGTCCTCAAAGCCGCTATCGATAACCAATGCCGCAGCCAGATCGAAAACCGAAATGCGTGGCGTATTGCTAGCGCTGCGATGAGCGATGAGCAAGAAGAAGCGGTCAAGTCCCGGGTATGCGGCTGTGTCAGTGAACAAGCACCGCAGCAAGTGACGCTCGTCGAATTAGGTAATGCAGCAATAGATACCAGCTACCGTACGCAGCTAGTCGCTAGAGTCGTCGCTAAATCGCTACAGAGCTGTTACGGCAGCATCGTTGGCTAAGCAGTTATAAACACTTTCATTGTTCAAATAAAGTCAACGTAGTAATTGCTTAAATAAGCTTATTCATATAAATTGTGGATAAGCTATTTTTTATTTATAAAGTATTCTTGTTTTTGATAGTGAAAAGTTTTTGATAGCAACAAGTCTAAGCTATCATGAGATATGGAATTTCTGCTGATATATCAAGGAAGACAGATGAAAAGACGTGATTTTATAAAGTTTGGTAGCCAAGCGACTGTGGCAGGAACTCTGTTAGTTCAGCTAAGCGCTTGCTCTTCAGATTCAGACGACTTTAATACTATAAACAATTCAGATAAGTTAGATGACTTAGGTTATCAAGGCGCTTCTCCGTTTGTTCACGGCATTGCCAGCGGCGACCCCTTACAAGACAAAGTGATACTGTGGACGCGCATTACCAATGACGGTAGCATCAACGCAGCGAGTATCCCTGTTGGCTATGTGGTTGCAACTGATCCAGAGCTACAAAACGTCGTAGCTAGAGGTAAAAGCAGAGCCACTGCTGAGACCGACTTTACGGTAAAAGTAGATCCTAAACTACCGCAGCCTAATACCACTTACTATTATAAGTTTGAGGCTTTGGGCTATGCCTCCCCTATTGGTCGTACTCGCACTATTCCTAATTCTGATCTGCCAGCAAGCGAAGTTGATCGCGTGCGTCTGGCGGTAGTGTCTTGCTCCAATTATGGCTTTGGCTATTTTAATGGTTATGCTGATATTGCTAAACAAGCGGATATATCGGCGGTGCTTCATTTAGGCGATTACATTTATGAGTATCCAGAAGGCTTTTATCGTGACAACGATTTAAAGGACGAGCGACCAATTTTTCCTGAGAACGAAATTATCAGCTTAGAAGATTATCGCTTGCGTTACGCCTGTTATCGCACCGATATCGACCTACAAGAGTGTCATCGTCAGCATCCGTTTATCGCGGTTTGGGATGATCACGAAATCGCCGATAACTCATGGAAAGGCGGTGCTAGATTTCATTTTCCAAACAAAGGCAGCTATATAGAGCGCAAAATGTCAGCGGTACGCGCATATCACGAATGGATGCCGATTCGCGATGATGATAGTAATGAGCTAGATAGTCAGCTGCGCATCTATCGACGCTTTGAGTTTGGCAAGCTATTTGACTTAAATATGTTAGACACCCGTATCTTTGGCCGCGAAAAGCTTGACGCTTCTGCTAGTAATGAGCCTGAGCGTCAACTGCTTGGACTTGAGCAAGAAAACTGGCTCTATCTAAACTTGATGGATGGTAAAAATCGCGGCGCCATTTGGCAGGTACTAGGTCAGCAGGTGATTTTAGCCCCATTTATGGGAGCGTCTGCAACCAACTCTGGTGATATTTGGAACGGCTATGCTAGTGCGCGCAATCGTTTATTAGACTTTATTGAAGACAACAATATCGATAATACCGTCGTACTCACCGGCGACTATCATGCTTCCTTCGCTTTTGATGTTGCCAAAAATCCTTTTGAAGCGAGCGGCTATAATCCAGATACAGGAGAAGGTTCGCTTGCGGTAGAATTCGTTTGTCCGGCTTTAACTTCATTGGCTGTACCTGAGATGAACTCAGGCCCAGAAGCCAATCCACATCAAAAATTTAATAATCAAGTCGATCATGGCTATATGCTTCTTGACATCACTGAGCAAGCATTTGGATGTGAATGGTACTATACGGATACCTTAAAAGAGCGTAACGATAGCACTCGCTTTGCGAAAGGATTAGTCACGCAAACATCGATGAATCACTTGGTAGATAATACACAAACTCGTGCTATTACTGACTCATCAGCTCTAGCTTCCAAAGATAAAGCCATTGCAGTAAAAGTAGCTTAATTAGGACGTATTAAAACTAAGCTATAAGAAACTATTAAGTCATAGTAAAAAAGGTGCGCTATTTGCTTAGCGCACCTTTTTCTATAGGCATTTTTAGGTGTAATGGACATTATTCATGCTGACGTAGTGTCTAACGCTATATACTGTCTATATTTGCAAGGAATCAAAGCCATGAATCAAAAAACTGCCCTTTTTGTCGTGAAAAACACACCAAGAAGAACGGACGTAAGCTTGGCAAACAGCAGTATCAATGTCTAGCTTGCAGACGGCAGTTTTTAGGTGGCATAAGACTCAATAACCAAACCCTATGGACTGAATATACGCAAGGTAAACAGACCTACAAGCAGCTAGCTGACAAGTATCACTGTAGTCTTAAAACCATACAAAGACGCTTAGATAAAGTTAATATTGAATATCAGATTAAACGACCAAAGGCTGCTAACATTATCATCGACACCACTTACTTCGGTCGTAAGTTTGGTCTAATGGTTTTTATGGATAATACGACTAGAGCCGTTCTTTATTACGCGATAGTCAGCCATGAAACCAATAGTGCCTATAAGCAAGGGATTGATCACTTAGCATCGTTAGGCGTTGATATACAAAGCATCACCTGTGATGGTAGACGAGGGCTTAGAACGTTATTCACTCGCACCCCTTGCCAGATGTGCCAGTTCCATCAAGTACAAATAGTAACTCGCTACTTAACTCGTCGCCCTAAGAATATCGCTAGTATTGAGCTTAGACGACTTACTCTAGAGATAACACAGCTTGATAAAACTGACTTTATAAAGCGCTTAGATCAATGGTACTTAACTCATGAAGACTATCTTAATGAGCGTAGTACCAATGACGATAACAGTAGAACGTGGTACACGCATAAGCGTCTTAGAAGTGCTTATCGTAGTCTTAGAACCAATAGCGATTGGTTGTTTACTTATCAAGAATACGACCACTTAGATATACCGAATACCACCAATTCTCTTGAAGGGTTATTCAGTGAGTTAAAGCGACAATTACACAGTCATCATGGGTTAAATGAGCAGCGTAAGTTACGGTTTATTAAAGACTTTCTACTATCAAAGTCACTCAAATAGCATGAATTATGTCCATTAGCGACTACCTTCTACTTTTTAGCATGAATTTTGTCAATTACACCCATTTTTAGCATAATGCTGACATAATGGCTTTAAATAATTAGAGCTGATCAGCGTTTGTAATGACTGTATCAGGACCGATAGCTGCCGTCATAGGCAATACTTTACTACGGCGAAAATACTTAGAATGCGTGTTTATAATCTCATTGACACTATCGATTAGATCTTCAATGACATCATCATAAATACCGTGATGTAACTCAGTTTCAAAATCGGTAAAGGGGTGCTTGCGCGCCGCTGCTCTCACATCAGTAATGCCTTGTTTGCTATAAAAAATATTAACACTACCATCACTATTTAGCACACAGTTTAGCTCTCCCTCATCAACGATCATATCTAAACGCTTAGGGGTAAAAATATAATCATCAACATCAAGTAACTCTTTTTCGATTCCTTTTTTAAAAAACGCTTTAACATCCATTATAGTTATACTCCCAGAACAAAATAACTTGTAAATACTTTTCTTATTTTGGTTATCCTCTTACCAGCCTATTTTTCACGACTTATTAGACAACGCTTTATAAACTTATCCTACAAGATGCGACTATGACTTTTAAGGTAAAAAATGTAAGTCTGCGTTTAGGGTTAGTAAGGCTTAGGCTGACTCGCTCTACTCTACCGCTTAAAAATTTACCTATTTTTAAATCAAATGCGCCTTTAGCTCCAGCACTTTGTCACGCGTTTTTGCGGCATCTTCAAACTTTAGATCGCGAGAGAACTGCTTCATCAGCTTCTCGAGGCGATTGATCTCTTTAGCCAGCAGATCAGGACTACGCAATATACTAATATCGACATCCGGCAGATTGCTTTTGACTGGGATCGCTTGATTGTCATTGGCATCAAGCTCCTCGCCAGTGTCAATTTTATCCGTCACACTACGGCGTGCGCCTTTGGGAGTAATATTATGCTCAATGTTAAACTCAATCTGCTTCTCACGGCGACGATCAGTCTCCTCTATTGCCTTCTGCATACTTGGCGTAATACGATCGGCATAAAGAATGGCTTTACCGTTTAAGTGACGCGCAGCACGACCAATAGTCTGAATGAGGGAGCGCTCTGAGCGCAAGAAGCCTTCTTTATCCGCATCAAATATAGCAACCAATGATACCTCTGGCATATCCAAACCTTCACGCAACAGGTTAATCCCGACCAATACATCATGCACGCCAGTACGCAGCTCGTGAATGATTTGCATACGCTCAACCGTATCGATATCGGAGTGCAGATATGCCACCTTGATATCGTACTCTTTGAGATAACTGGTTAAATCCTCCGCCATACGCTTAGTCAAAGTGGTAATCAATACGCGCTCATCGAGCTCACGGCGCTTGGTAATCTCCGACAGCACATCATCGACTTGCGTGAGTACCGGACGGATCTCAATCTCAGGGTCAATCAGACCGGTTGGGCGCACGACTTGCTCTACCACTTGTTCGCTGTGCTCCAGCTCGTATTGAGCGGGCGTGGCGCTAACATAAATGGTTTTAGGCTTAATGCGCTCCCACTCTTCAAACTTCATCGGCCGGTTGTTCATCGCGCTTGGCAGACGAAAGCCATAGTTCACGAGATTCTCTTTACGCGATCTATCGCCTTTATACATGGCGCCTACTTGCGAGACCGTTACATGCGACTCATCGATAAACAGTAGCGCGTCTTCTGGAATATAATCAAATAGTGTCGGCGGCGCTTCACCCCACGGACGTCCAGATAAGTGCTGCGAGTAGTTCTCAATACCATTACAGTAACCGAGCTGCTGGATCATCTCCAGATCATACTGGGTACGCTCTTTAAGACGCTGAGCTTCAATCAGTTTATTGTTATCACGGAAATACTCAAGACGCGGCTCAAGCTCTTCGCGAATGGTATGAGTGGCGGCTTCTAAACGATTCCGCGGGGTGACATAGTGCGACTTAGGATAAATAGTAATGCGCGGCACACTGCGCACCGTTTTACCGGTTAAAGGATCGAACCAAGTGATCTTCTCAACTTCATCATCGAACAGATGCACGCGTATAGCTAATTGTTCAGATTCAGCAGGATAAATGTCGAGTAACTCCCCGCGCAAGCGATAGGTACCACGACCAAAGTCCAGCTCATTACGCGTATACTGCATCTCAACCAAACGCTTAATCGTCGCCGTGCGATCTATTTTGTCGCCGACCACGACGTGCAACAGCATTTTTAAATAACTCTCTGGATCACCTAAACCGTAAATACAAGACACGGAGGCGACGATAATAGCATCGCGGCGCTCAAGTAATGCCCGCGTTGCAGACAGGCGCATCTGGTCAATATGATCGTTGATGGCGCTATCTTTTTCAATAAAAGTATCGCTAGCGGCTACATAAGCCTCAGGCTGATAGTAGTCATAATAACTGACGAAATACTCAACCGCGTTGTTCGGGAAGAAGGCTTTAAACTCACCATATAGCTGGGCGGCAAGGGTCTTGTTATGCGCCATAATAATGGTGGGGCGCTGGCACTCACTAATTACCTTAGCCATAGTATAAGTCTTACCAGAACCCGTCACCCCAAGCAATAACTGCTCATCCATATCTGCATTAATACCTTTAACGAGCTTTTCAATCGCTTGCGGCTGATCGCCTGCCGGCTCAAAGTCAGTGACCATCTCAAAGGCACGGCTTGATATTTGTGTTCCTGACGCATTGACGCCAACGATTTCAGCTTCGCCTTGTAGCTGAGTGGCCAATTGGTTTAACTGACGCGACGAGCGCGGTTCGGGCATACGCATATTAGTTTTCTTCCTGACGTTTGTAAGGATAAGTATAAGAAGTAAGGTTTATAACAAGGTGGGGGCTTAAGCGCTGTTTTTAAAGGCTATTTGATCGCTTTTATCGCTCATTAAAGCGTTAATTACAGATCACAATAGATGACCATCATAGCCAAAAACTAACTGTTATTTGTCAGTGGATTTTTATCAGCAAATCATCAAGGCGACTTATTAAATAAAAAGTAGTTGACTCGTTTAGGTAATCAAAGATTATCGTTAAGGCTGGTTTAGGCTATTACATTTACAAAGCTTTTCATGCTTAACAAAGCCATTACATGACCACCTAATAAAGCCTAACGCTCATGGGTTTACTACCCTTAATAAGCTGCTATTATTAGTATCGAAAGTTGATAAGAAAACGCTGGCTAAGAATCTCAAACTAAGAGTCTGAGAAAATTTAGTCAGTCATTAGATAACAATTAAATAAAACTAAAAACGGAGTAATTTATGAGAGAACGTTATGCAAGCGGTATAAATGATGACACTGCCAAAAAAATGGTTGATCTACTGAATGCGAATCTAGCCAACTTGATTGATTTGAGTATGGATAGTAAGCAATGCCACTGGAATCTACAAGGTACTGGATTTATCGGTGTGCATCAGTTACTAGATGAAACTTATGAGCGTCTGACGGAATCTTTTGATACTGTCGCTGAGCGTATTGTTATTCTTGGTGGTAAAGCTAATGGCATCTCCAAGCGTGTCGTGGAAGATTCTATCTTAGAAACTTACCCCACTGATATTACTGAGGTCGAGCAGCACGTTCGTGAGCTGACGAATCGTTATAAAACTATCGCAGCCTCATTACGTGAAGGTATAGATACTGCTGGTGATGCAGGCGACGAAGATACGGCTGATTTACTAACGGAAGTAAGCCGTACTATCGACAAAGATGCTTGGTTCATCGGTGCTAATGCGCCTAAAAAATAATATTTTTATAACTCTGTTCAATTGAGTTAGAAGATACTACAAAAAAATCGCCTAAATGGCGATTTTTTTGGTTTGATATTAGCGCTGTTCAGCTTCGCACTGGATTTGAAGAGCTGTTAGATAGCTTTATAGTTTTGGCATTAGGTGCAGATAGCGTCAGAATGGCTTCCTGAAATATCTCATTGGCGCGAAACTGGCTCTCGATACTCTCAAAGGTTTGCGCGATGCTCTGTTCTCTTTGATTCCCTCTGATGTCTACTGCCGCTACCATAAATATCTTTTTGGGTCCCACCCATTCTAGATGCAAATAAGATACGCTATCGACACCCTCATGACTCAAAAGCTCACTTAATACATAGTCATGCATGTTATCTGAAACTTTATACCCCACCAAAAAGTCGCGATTACGACTGATCAAAAATATGGCTACTGCCCCTAATAATATGCCGACAATAATGGAGCCTAGCGCATCCCAAAAAGCCTGGCCTGTGTAGACGTGCATACCCATTGCCGCCGCTGCGATAACTAAACCCGTAACCGCTGCTAAATCTTCAAAAAACACCCCACGCAATGTTGGATTAGAAGTATCAATGACATAGCCAATAGCACTAACATTGATAGCTTTACCATGTTTTTTACTTTGCAAATAAGCTTGCACCAACGAAAAGCCCTCAAGCACAAAAGCCACTGCCAAAATAATAAAAGCGATCGTATAATTAGTCTCAGCCTCTGGTGCATTCCATTCGGTGATACCCGTATAAATAGAGACAATGGATCCTGCCATAAAGACACCAAAAGCCGCTATCATCGACCACACATAGGCCTCTTTGCCATAACCTAAAGGATGACTTTTATCAGCGGGTTTGACTGCCTTTTTCTCAGCGACTAATAAAAAGATACCATTACCCGTATCCGCCCATGAATGCGCAGCCTCCGCTACCATAGAAGCAGAGCCGGTGATAAAAGCAGCAACGGACTTGGCGATAGCGATCAAAAAGTTAGCGCCAATAGCAATCAAAACTGTAATCACAGAGCTAGACTTTTTATCTTTATTGTCAGGATTTGGCTCGGGATTCTGCGCGCTTGGTTTATGTCGCGACAGCTCTGGGCCGCCTAGGTGTAATTGTGGATTGGCGACGGATGGTTTCAAACTCATAATGGGCTCTATAACATGGCTTAAACGGTTAAAGATAGGTAGTATCTATACTATCTAACCTAGAATAAATCAACCTTTATTCTTTTACAGTAGCTCATCCGTTAATCGGCAGTGACTTCTGACCACGCTATTTAGACTCTGGGTTGGTCTGTGTGTTTTCAGCCGTGCGCGTCAACTCTCCGACTTCTTTACTGATATCACAGCTAGGACGATGTGAGCTTTGCATACGCATTTCTTTACGCTCTAATGCCGCATCGGCTCGGCACTGTTGGCTTTCGTTTTTTATCTCTAGCGGCGGCACAGGCGTAGGTTTACCATTATCATCGATAGCGACCATCGTGAAGTAGCAGCTGTTAGTATGGCGAATCGTTCGCGCGCGCACATCTTCTGACTCGACTCTGATACCAACCTCCATCGAGGTGGTGCCGACGTAGTTGACACTAGCAGCAAAAGTGACGAGCTCGCCGACATAGATAGGCTCACGGAACATCACTTGATCGACCGATAGCGTGACGACATAGCTACCGCTATAACGACTGGCGCAAGAATATGCCACTTGATCGAGCATTTTTAGTAAGTCGCCACCATGGACATTACCGATAAAGTTTGCCATATCTGGGGTCATCAATATCGACATATAAAGTTCGTGATTGAGCGGCGCTCTTTTTGCAGTGGAGCTAGTATTGTATTGAGCCATAGTTGTCCTTGGTCATTGTAAAGTTTGTCGTTGCAAAGTTTATCTATCATTTATACAGCAGGCGGATATCTAGTGCAAATCGATAACAGCAAAAAAAACGGCTTAACCTAAGTTAAACCGCTGTTATCTAAGCTTGCACACTTAAGCTGAAGCAGTCCTATCCAGCCAGCGAAAACGGTATGCCAACCAAGCCGTGCCAGCACTCACCGTACCAGTTAAAAAACCACCCCAAGTAAAATCTACCAAAGCGGTATCAAGCGTATAGCCTTTAAACAATGCTAAATTGGTAAAGTCATAAGTACCATAAGCCATTAAACCGAGTAATCCACCCAATAGGAAAATATGCCCAATAGAAGCTTGTGCTTTTATCTGCGGATAAAGAACAATAATACATAGCGCCAAGATATAGAACATATAGAACACAGCAGCCGCCATCATATTAGGTTCATCCGCTAAAAGATGACCTATACGCTCCTCATAGAATAGCCCTTTCATCGTTGACAGCCAGACGAAGTCAACGCCTAAAAACATAGCAACGGCAACAAGATAAACAAACGTATAACCCATAACAATATCCTTTTATTTAAATGGTTTTAGTAGCACTATAATTTAGTAGCGCTTTATTCTCATGATGCAGAGAGTTTGGCTGCTACTCTATAGCTCATTTGTTAAACTGGGGCGGTATCCGTACTCGAAGAAGCCGTTTGCTTCTTAATATCTGCAATAAACTTATCACCTTTTTCATCACGATTAGAATCAGTACTATTAGAGTCAAGATGATGCGACGTAGGCGAATCCGAGAAATGTAGAATATCTATATTGTCAGGCTTAACTGCCGTCAGCTGTACTACACCAATGGTGCGCTCCAAAAAACCACCTTCGCAGTAACAGAAATAAAAGTTCCAAAGACGGATAAAAGCTTCGTCATAACCGAGCGCCTTGATTTCCCCGCGCTGCGACATAAAGGCTAAACGCCAATCCCGCAACGTATGCGCGTAGTCAAAACCGTAATCATGTAATTGTTTGATAACCATATCGGTCTGCTGAGTGAACTGATTGTTCAGCTCTTGATTGGAAAGCAGACAACCGCCTGGGAAGATATGGGTTTGGATAAAATCAACTGAACCGACATACTCTTGATAGTTTTGGTCATTAAAAGTGATCGCTTGTAGCACCATTAAACCCGTAGGTTTAAGCAGCTCATTACACTTAGCAAAAAAGGTTGGTAGGTATTCATAACCGACGGCTTCGATCATCTCAATACTGACAAGCTTATCAAATTGACCGGTCAGCTCGCGATAGTCCTGCTTGAGTAAAGTTATCTTATTTTCTAGCCCTGCTGCTTGTACCCGAGCCTGCGCTTCATCAAACTGCGCGTCGGATATCGTCGTCGTGGTAACGTGACAGCCGTAATGAGTGGCGGCATAAATCGCAAAACCGCCCCACCCTGTACCAACCTCTATCACTTGATCATCGCAAGTCAACTGCAAACGCTGACAGATAAGCTCAAGCTTATGCTGCTGAGCATCGCTAAGGGTGGCTTCAGGATTCTTATAGACCGCGGAGGAGTACATCATGGTCTCATCTAAGAAGCGCTGATACATATCATTGCCCAAATCATAATGGGCCAAGATATTGGATTTAGATCCTGAGTGATCGTTGCTACGCAGCTGATGATTAGCCTTCTCAAAAGCTTTACTGACACCGGCAAAACGGTTTTCTAATTTATTCAGCACTGCTAGATTACGTGCCGCCAAGCGTATTAAACCAGTTAAGTCATCAGTATCCCACTCGCCATTGATGTAGCTATCGGCCAGCGCAATAGAGCCGCCGAATAATAACTGACGATAGACGCTGATATCATGGATGGTCAGCGTCACGTTTAGAGAGTGGCGGCCGATAGCTGAGCTACTTTTTACGTTGAGATCCTGACTACCAAAGCTATGAGTTTGCGCCTGCTGGGTATAGTCTTCGATGACAGTAATACCGCCAAACTGTACTCGTTTTAGTGCTTGAAATATCGCTTTCCTCGCTAAAGCGCTTACCCCATTATTGATAGGTTTCAACAGCGCACTATCGTTTAAAGTCTGACTCAAACGGGCATTGATTTTCTCTAATCTACTGCTTGGCTGACGGTCGGTTGGTCGAGCTGACATCGCTGTGGTATCCTTTTGTCCATTTGAGAGAGTCGCTATTCATAAACGCTGGTTACTGCTTTCACGCTGTACTGCTATATTTAAAACTCATCTACAGTCAGTTCAAAGTAAAATTGTTATAAATTTAAAAGCGCTACTGATATAAATTTTACTTGCATGCTGCTATCGTTCGATGCTGCATAAAATTCATCCCAGCAGCGCTGTGTCATTTTTAGAGTGAAGCGATTTTTTATTTCATAATTGCTTATTTGTTAGTTGCTTGCTCACTTTCTGCTAGCTTCTCATCGTAGTTGATATACGGGACTTTCTTTATCGCGTAGAGCTTAAAAGCGTGCCAATAAATACGACTAAGCGAAGTAAAATTCATCAGCGGATTTTGTGTTAAGCTTTTACGAATGCTCTTTTGGGTCATCGGCTCACCCTTCATCTTTATGCCGGTTTTGAGCACCTTACCGCGTTTATCACTGATATTAATCGCTATGCGAATATCAAAAACATCGTTTTGGTTAGCGTTACTATTAGCAGCTTTACTGATTTTAGGACCTTGTGGTTTTATACTGACCTGCCATCGATAGAGCTGATCGATAGGATTAAAGGGTGAGACATGAAAATCCTTATCATGGCAAAACTCAGTCTCCGTGCCGTCCAGTAAGAAACCGTAATAATGACGCTTATCCCATGGTGTGTTGGACACTTCAGCTAACAAATGGGTCGGCGTTTGCTCGGCATTAAAGCCAATATAAAAATTCACGGGGCTAAAATAAACGCCAACATTACGGCAAACTACTAGCCCAATAATATCGCCTGTAGGACTACTGCCTGCTTTGTCAGTGAAAGCATAAGTCAGACGTTGCAATAATTGATCTACGCTTTTATCAGTACTTTTATCATCAGTTGCACCATTAGAGGTATCTTTATTTGACGTTGTTGACTCTAACCCTTGCAGATAATCATCAGCATGAAACTGCTGTAGTGCTTTATGTTTCGCTGAAAATATCGGTATCCCTTTTGTGATTGCTTGACTAAAAGGTAATCTATTTAGAAATTTTGCGCTCTTAAGATGGTTACTTTGAAACCGTGAGCTAACGACTTCAGGTAAACTGTTATCTACTGCTAAGGCGCTAATATTAACGCCCCAATAACGGTACGGATAAGTAAATTTATGCACGCTCGGTAATAGGCGACTGTGCCATGTTGTACCATGAAACAGCTGATGGTGAAATCTACTATTAGACGAACGGTCGTTTTTAGACATTAAGCTCTCTTTTATTCATTGTCATTGCTGCTAAGAACTCTAGCCAACAGACCGCGCTTTTTTTGTTTGACGGTCGTTGATCCAGGTGTCTTTGCGGTTAGCGACGAAAGATACTCTACTAACTCTTGATTAGTATCTGCGCCCAGCAGTTGGCGATTTTTTAGCTTACGAGCAGCTTGATCGGCTTTGATCGGTATGTCTTTATAAACAAAAGGTGTATACGCCGCCTCACTATCCGGCAAATGACTGACGTCAACCTCGTCTTTAATATCAACATGGCTACCCAAAGACTGACAAACGCGCAAACCACTACGAACGCCATCTTCATGAAAGCCATTGAACCAATAAGCACCGCAAAAATGCGTATGAAGGCCACTGTTAGAGATAGTCGACCACTGTTTTTGCGCCTCTATCATCGGCTTATCAAACACCGGATGGCTATAATCAATCGACTTGATAATTTGTGCAGGGTCAATCTCATGATTAAGAGTCACTAAATAATTATGCTGCTTAGTCAGCCTTTGTAAAATATTCATGTGATAAGTGAGTACCGGTTTCGCTGAAGTTTGCTTGGCTGTGTTATCTGTCTTGTCATCGGCATTGAGCAAATAATTCCAACTCGCCCAAGCCAAAGGCTTGTTCGGTAAGACACTAGTATCGGTATGCAGCACTGCAGTATTCGGAGTAAAGCGAAAATGACTTAACACTGCTGACTCATCATCACTCGCATCCTGCAAAATCTTCAAGGCGGTATCCGCGTGACAAGCAAAAACCACTTCATCAAAATCTAAACTTGCACTAACGTTACTTTGATCATCATCAATACTATTGACAACTAAATGAACTTTACCATCCTTCTGATTACGAGTGACAGACTGCACGGGCGAATTGACTCGGACTTGCCCGCCTTTTTTTACGAAACGCGTCATCAGCTTGTTGACGTACTGTTTTGAGCCACCTTTGATGGTGAACCACTGCGGGCGATTGACTACATTGAGCAAGCCGTGATTATCAAAGAACTGCGCAAAGAACACTAAAGGAAAGTCCTGCACATCCTCCAAACTCGTTGACCAAATGGCCGATACCATAGGCAGTAGATAGTTATCGGTAAACAATTTACCGTAGCGTTTACTGGCTAAATAATCGCTCAAGGTTTGCTGAGTATAACTAGTGACCTCTTGACCTTGACTGCGAGCCGCTTCGAAATCCTGACGTAGCTGCTTCATCTGCTTATTGAACTGCAATATATCTTGTACAAAGCGCCAAAACTTCGGATTAATGATATTTTTGCGCTGCGATAACAAGGTATTAAGGGTATGGCCGTTATATTCAAAGTTGCGTGCGACGTTTTTAACCGAAAAGCTCATATCTGTCGATTGAAACGGCACCTGCAAGTCATGCAATAAGCGGAAAAAATTCGGATAAGTGCGCTCATTAAAGACAATAAAACCGGTATCAATCGCACTTTTTTCTATCTGGCTTTTTTTACTAAACCTAGACTTTGACTTTCTGCCCTCTTGTAGCGTCACATCGATGGTATTCACGTGTCCACCGATATAGTCATTAGCTTCAAAGACGGTAACGTCGTGCTCTTCTACCAAATAATGCGCGCAAGTTAGTCCTGCAACGCCTGAACCAATAATAGCGATACGCTTTTTAGTTTGCTTTTGAGTGCTGGTATTTTCTTTTTTTGCACGAGTAGCAGCAGTTTTTGCTGTTACAGACCTACGGCGAAAAAACGGCATGCATAGTATCCTGAAAAGTTTAATTATATTTACATAGCTTATTCTCTTTATATAAAGAGCTAACTGACTACTTTTTATTGAGCTGCTTACTTACTTGCTGCCATGCTATATCCGGTAATGTGCCTAAAGTTTTTAGCGGCAGGGTTAGTTTTTTAGGAAACTCAATGACTTCATGCTCTGCTGCAATTCCATCACGAATGGCTTGACTGGCTTGCTCAGTAGTCTGCAAAAACGGCATAGGGAAATCGTTTTGCTTAGTCATCGGTGTATCGACAAAACCTGGTACTACTAAACTCACGGCTACCTCATGCGGCGCTAGGCTGATTTGTAAAGTTTTCATTAAGTAATGAATCGCCGCCTTTGAGCTGCCATAAGCTTCAGCACGAGCAAAAGGCACATAAGCCGAGGCTGAGCCTAGCCCGACTAGTCGACCTTTTGAAGCGATCAGTTTTGGTAACACGCCTTCGATAGCGTGCGATAACGTACCCATATTGACTGACATGACCTTCATAAAAGTTTCGCTGTCAAAGTTCGGCATATCTAAATACTCGCAGGCTCCTGCGCAGCAAATCGCCAGATCGACTTGATCAATCTTCTCAAAAGCTGCTATGACAGCTTCTCTATCCATCAAGTCCAAATCTATGGGCGTCGCACCTAATTCTTTTAGCTCCGCTAAGGCGTCATCATCACGGCCCACTGCGTAGACCTGTTCATCATTTGCTAAATAATCTTTTGCTAATTGCATGCCAATGCCAGAAGTGGCACCAGTGATGACAATATGACGTTTTTTGGTCGAAGTAGTCATGGTTATTATCCTTAGCTAATATGATTGTAAATGGATTATTAACTCATAGTTATTTTGGTAATACTTGAGTTTATAATAGCTAAATAATACAAATAAAAGGTGTCGTTATTGTTGTAACTTCGCAAACGCTAAAAAAATTTAGTTATAGATAGCTTTGTAACTAGAACTTATCAAAAGACGTTTTTTATTTCTGACGATAAGAGTGAATAAATCCACGCTCTAGTTATCATTACTTAGAGTCAGACACTATCAAAAGTCGTAATTTTTCTGTTACTAGTGTGGTAAGACAGCTTACTATTGACATGCTACAATAAAGTCGCTAAACGTGCTTATTAGAGCGTATTGGCACAGCGATAACTCTATTTTTATAATGATACTTTTAACAACGACTAATAACGACGATTTAATAACGGCATTTCTACTTCTATTCAGATTTAATAAGGATTTTTTATGAGCGAGCTGCAACTATCTGACCGCGTTAATGGCATCAAACCTTCACCAACTCTTGCTATTACCAACAAAGCCAAAGAGCTAAAAGCGGCTGGTAAAGACATTATCGGTTTGGGCGCAGGCGAGCCAGATTTTGATACCCCAGAACACGTCAAGCAAGCGGCGATTGAAGCAATTAACGATGGCTTCACTAAGTATACTGCTGTTGACGGTACCCCAGAGCTAAAAAAGGCGATCATCGAGAAGTTCAAGCGTGATAATGACATCAGTTATGAGCCAAATGAAATCCTAGTATCGGTAGGCGGTAAGCAGTCCTTCTTCAATTTAGCGCAAGCCTTTATCAATCCTGGCGACGAAGTCATCATTCCAGCACCGTACTGGGTCAGCTATCCTGACATGGTGCTTATCGCTGAAGGTAAGCCGGTTATCGTTGAGTGCCCTGCTGAGCAAGACTTCAAAATTACCGCCGAGCAACTAGAAGCCGCCATCACTGACAAAACTAAAATGCTAGTGCTAAACAGTCCTTCTAACCCTACTGGCATGATCTATACTTTAGATGAGCTAAAAGCGTTGGCTGAAGTACTGAAGAAGCATCCGCAGGTTTATGTGGCTTCAGACGATATGTATGAGCACATCCGCTGGACGGGAGATAAGTTCTACAATATCTTAAACGCCGCTCCTGAATTAAAAGAGCGCGCTATCATTCTAAATGGCGTTTCAAAAGCTTATGCCATGACCGGCTGGCGCATCGGTTATGCAGGCGGTCCTGCCAAGCTGATTGGCGCGATGAAAAAAGTTCAATCGCAGTCCACCTCTTGCCCAACCTCTATCAGCCAAGTAGCAGCGACTGCCGCCATTAGTGGCGATCAAAGCGTCCTAGCGCCAATGGTCGATGCTTTTGAGAAGCGCTGCGACTTAGTCGTCGATGGCCTAAACGCTATTAAAGGCATTACTTGCCTACGCCCAGACGGTGCATTCTATGTCTATCCTAATATCAAGCCACTTATCAAAGCAGCTGGTCTGTCAACTTGTACAGAGTTTTCAGAGTGGTTACTAGAAAAAGTCGGCGTAGCGGTCGTGCCTGGCGATGCTTTCGGTCTAGGCGGCTTTATGCGTATCTCTTATGCCACTGATGAAGCGACTTTAAAAGATGCCCTAACGCGTATCGAAAAAGCGGTAGCGGACTTAGATGTCGCAGAATAATTAGCGAACCTAAAAGCAAGCAGTATTTAGCAAATTTGATGATTTAGCAAAAAGACGTCTATCAAAGACGTCTTTTTTGTTGCTACCGCGTGCTAGTCAACCGTGTAAAATACTAAGGCGCATCCTAGCCTTTGTAGGAATAATGAGCCCTAATTCTGCTGATTTAGCTAAAATTTGCATTAAAAAATAAAAAAGGCTTGACCTATTTTTTATCTTTGCTAGAATACGCTCCACTTAGCAGCAACTCATTGTCTAAATAAGTGGTTGTTAAGCTCGTTATGAGCATAAACACTCATAGCTTATTCCTCAATAGCTCAGTTGGTAGAGCGTCGGACTGTTAATCCGTGTGTCCCTGGTTCGAGCCCAGGTTGAGGAGCCAAATTTTTGACTTTTATTCAGTCAATAGTTAGTTATTCGCGAACTTTTCAATAACTGGCTGGTTTTTTGTTGAATCACTTTGATTCAATTATGGCATTTGCCAAGACCCTCATCTTTTTGGTGAGGGTTTTTTTATGATTAAAGCGCTATACTTTTAGAGCCTTCATAGCATTTTTTAGAGCCTTCACATAAGGTTTAAAGAATTTAAAAATATTGCGCTTAAAGGTTGACAGTCCTAAGCGACTTGGCTAAAATATGCCACACATAACGCGAACTACCTAGCAGATACTGCTAATTTAAGTTTATAGTTATACCCTTTTATTCCTCAATAGCTCAGTTGGTAGAGCGTCGGACTGTTAATCCGTGTGTCCCTGGTTCGAGCCCAGGTTGAGGAGCCATATTCTATAAAGAGGCCTTCATCATGATGTGATGGGGGCTTTTTTATGTGCGCTATTTTTATGGCTTAGCTATTTTTTTGAGCCATTTTATTGTATGGTAAGACAAATAGCTTGTTTATACAGATAACGTGTTTTAGAAAGTTTTGTTGCTAGTGCTCATGACTACTATAGACTCACTGCTATTATTAGGGCTGCACACTATAAATTTAGCTAACGTTTTTCTTAATATTTTTATCCCTACTCACTAAAAGTAATGGTTTATTATGATACCTGTACGCATAAAAAATAAATTCTCTGATCACCCACAAAAAGTCATGCGTCCGATTAGCATTCGCCTCTCTGAGGAAATGATTGAGCTATTACAGTCTACCTCTTCAGAGCTCGGCTTTAAACGTATTCAAGGGCTCATTCGCCTATATATACGGCAAGGACTAGATCGCGACCATCAGGATTATACTTTGGCGCATGATGAGGTGTTCATTGAGACCTTACGTAAGCGCGGCGTGAGTCAGCGTATTATCGATGAGGCTATTGTCGTGACTCATAATAACAACATCACTCACCCCTTATCTGAGCTACAAGATAAAGATAAATGATGACGGCTACTCTTATCGTTAGCCGATATGACTAACGCCTGCTCAGATCTTCAAAAAGCTAAGTTTGCTTAATCGCGCTTAGCTTTTTTTGTATAACATTTTTGTTAATATATTTTTAGAATGACAACCTTTAAACGCTACTTTTTTTTCTGATTTCTGAGATTCTTTATCGCGAAATGCTTTTGATAAGCAAAATAATTAAACCCACAGCGGACATAAACAAGGTATATTAAAGCTAAGCAGACTTTCACTAATCTGATAATAATAACTATCCGCCCAAACGCTATAAGGAGAGAGGTGATGAAAAAGAGAGGAATAAGGAAGTTAGCAGTTGTACTATTAACGGTCTCACTAAGCATACCCGTTATCAATGGCTGCTCTATGCCGCAAAATGACCCAACTAAACAGACCATTCCTACCGACTCCGATCAGTGGCAAAAAAAACTAGGTAAAACTTTTGAGAAATTATCTGAGAGTGATAGACAGTTGCTGAGCCGCTATATGCTGCGTATGAAACTCAGTGATGCTTATGAGTCAGGCGCTATGCCGCGCACTACCATCGAAAAAGCTTTGATACAGCAGCGCGAATACGAGCGTCTGCATCCTAACAACCCTACTGGAGAAAAAAGCCCTGTCGTGGCTAACACTCAGCGCACCGGTGTCAATGCACAAACTTATCCTGTGGCACTACTACCGGTCAAAACGAGCGATGATGATAGCCTCAATCAGGTCAAACTACAGTTTATGCTCTCTAATCACGGCGACGTTCCTATTGAAAGTTTTAAAGGAACGCTAATGATGAGAGATACCCAGATAAAGGAAGGCAAAGGTTTCAACGTACCTTTAACTCAGTTTACAACACCTATTGACCCTGAACAATCGGGGAAAATCATTATCGAAAGTAGCATAGAAGATATCAATGTTATGCGCGCTATTAGAAATGCACAAAATGTCACGATAGAAATTGATGAGGGGACATTGACTCTTACTAATGGTCAAAAAATTAAATTCGATAAAGCGCTAGAAAAGTAATCGCTGCCAAATGCAATGATGTTGATATTGCCGAAAGGTTAAATACGCTTATAAAAACATGTATTCATAAAAATCACTCATAAAAAAAGCCCTTATCTATTAAGATAAGGGCTTTTTCGAATTTGGCGGAGACGGAGAGATTCGAACTCTCGAAGGGCTATGAACCCTTGTCGGTTTTCAAGACCGGTGCATTCAACCGCTCTGCCACGTCTCCATAGGTGCAATATTATAGCGATATCAAATAAAAATGCAATAGCTGAATCGAAAAAAACGATATTATTTTCGCCATAAGCGTTTCTTACGCGCGCAGACGTTTGTGTGAGCCAAATGCAGGCACATATCTAGCAGTCTATTGGCATAACCCCACTCATTATCGTACCAAGCAAATACTTTGTATTGGTCGCCGACTTGCATCAATTGCTGACCATCGATAATCAGCGACTCAGGCTGATGAATAAAATCGCTAGAGACTAAGGGCTCATCGGTATAGGCCATAACTCCCATTAACGACCCTTCACTAGCTGTTTGGAGGGTTTCTCTTATTGCTTCAATGCTAACCGCTGCACTTTCAAAGACAAAGGTGACGTCAATAGCAGCGACATCAATGGTCGGCACCCGAATAGAATGACCATTAATCTTACCAACCATAGCAGGCAATACGCGCTCAGTGGCCGCGATACTGCTAGAAGTGGTTGGGATAATGTTGTGCCCAGAAGCGCGCGCGCGTCTAAGATCGCGATGCGCTTGATCCAGCACGGTCTGATCCGCGGTGACCGCATGTATCTCCGTCATCATCGCCGAGCGCACGCCAAAGGCTTTATCTAGAGTGGCAATCAAAGGCACTAGCGCCTGAGTGGTACAAGAAACGCTTGAAACAATAGGGAGATCATTAGTCAGCTGCTCAGCATTAACGCCCATCACAATGCACGCCTCGACGTCATCAAAAGGAGCGGCGCCAATAATGACTTGCTTCGCTCCAGCCTCAATGTGCCGGTAAGCTTGTTCATAAGAGCGAAAGTGGCCGGTGCATTCTAGCACCACATCGATACCCAAAGTCTGCCATAACAACTGCTCAGGATTAGCCTCTGAAAGCATACGAATACAGTAGGTACGAGCCTGTTTCGTGATACAAAGCTGAGTGCCCGTGTCAGCAACAGTATCAGTAACAACCTCAGCACTAACGCCAAGATGACTCAGCCGTCCATGAGTGCTATCGAACCTAAGTAAGTGCAGCAGCGTATCAGCCGGCGCTAAATCATTGATAGCTACCAAATGGATAGCATTACCAAGCACCTCAAAGCGCTCTATCAGCGCGCGCAGCACGTTGCGCCCTATACGCCCAAAACCATTGATAGCGACTCTGAGCGGCCGTTTACGCACGCTCGTACTTTCTATTGAGCTCGCCTTGGTCTGGGAAGTTTTGTTTTGACTCGTAGGCTTTACATCAGACATAAATAATATCGCTATAAATATAGAAGATAGAGTAGCTTTAGGGAGTTAGGCTGACGACTCAGTCTAAGTAATGGCTGAACCTAAGTGACAACTGAATTTAAGAGGATGCTAAAGTAGCATTCAAAATAGACTAAGGCGTGATAAATATCAGCGCTAACCGTATCGTATTATAGTCTATCGTTTGCTTGAGCTGCTCATAGATAGGCTTTAGCTTGATACTACCATCATCATTGAAGTCGTTGGGGTTATTAGCGACTTTTATCGCGACATAAGCATTACCCACGGCAGTCATAATCTCATCATCAGGTCGCAGATGATCACAAGCTAGACTCGGATCTTGCGCTTTTAGCTCGCTAATATGACGCATAATCGTCGATTGTGCTAGCTCTCGCGTTTGCGCAATCTCAATGATAGATAGGCTCTCTTCTAATAGCGCTTTTGTCGCTAGCAAGGTCGCTTCGGACTTATCCGCAACTTGGTTGCTAAGTTTTTGCTTTTTATTCTGCTGCGCTTTATCTTGCTCGCGGCGTCTTTTTTGTAGCTTAGCATAGGCCTCAATCACTGCCTGACTAATGGTGCCTCCAGATTTGAGGACAAACTTATCATGACTCTGCTGTAGGCTTTTTTCATCGAGCATAGCATAGTTAGCGTCCGCCTCACTTGAGAGCTCTAAAAAGCGCTTATCTGCGCCGCGAGCGAGCGGGTCGAGCTGCAAGCTCATGGTATTCATACCCAACAGCTTAAGCCCTTCTAATGACTTAAGGCGCGATAAAGCGACATAGCCTTGACCCAGCTCAAAAGTGCGTGACAGATCAATCTCAGCGGCATCTAAAGTCATTCCTTGCGATTTATGAATGGTAATCGCCCACGCTAGACACAGTGGCACTTGCTCATAGCTAGCTAGAACATCACCCGTCTCATCTTCGATGATCCACTCTTCCGGTTCAGCGATAACCTCTCGCCCTGAGTTCAACCTAACCACTGGCATTTTTTGTGCGGATGACGACTTATCTTTTGTTTTGTCTTTTTTATCTTTATCTGCTGTTTTGCTCTCGTCTGCATCGTCGATAATAACCGCTTCATCGTCGGCTATATCTGCTTTGGCGTCGCTTTTGGCTTTATCTTTAGCCCTGCTGTCGTCCACTTTTACCGCTGCAAAGCCAATCAGCTCACCCATCGTGCCGTTTGATACGCCAAGCTCATTATTATTCTTGATGAACATCACTTTAGCGCCTACCTTTAATACCAGCTCATCTTGCGTGCGTACGGTCTTCTTTAGGGTATCTACTAGCTTACTCTCACCAACAGATGAGGCATCAAATCGTCTCATCTCACCATCAAGGGCGGCCAGCTCCTTATCATTGATCTTATTGACGTTGAGGTTATGGGTATAAAGCCGGGTGCGCTTGATATCGACGTCTTGATCAAAGGTGTTCTCAAGCGCCGCAATCGCTTCAAAGCTAACATCTTGGCGGCGGATTTGATTAAGAATATCATCTAAATCTAGACCGCCATCCGCGGCCGCGCTCACTTGCCGATGCTGCTCAGATAGATAGCAAATATGAAAGCCTGCATCGAGCCACGCCTGCGACATAAAGGCGAACTTATCTCGATTACTCTCGCCTTTACTGCCGATAGGCGGCAACTGAAAAAAATCGCCAGCGACAATCACCTGGATACCGCCAAAGGCATTGTCGTTTTTGCGGACGTGTTTGAGGACTTCATTGACTAGATTTAACTGCTTGGCATGCAGCATGGAAATCTCATCAATGATAAGTACCGCGGTTTCTTTGAGTCTATCGGCCAAAAACTGCTTACGGGATAAATTACTCAAATCACGCTCGGACAGCTCATCTTTGATACCGATGCCCGACCAGCTATGAATGGTGGTGCCATTCATATGAGTGGCCGCAATCCCAGTACTAGCCGTCACCGCAACCGGTACTCGCCGTGCACGTAAGTAGTGGATATATTGATTAAGCGTATAGGTTTTACCTGAGCCTGCTGAGCCAGTCAAAAAGACGTTTTGGCCGGTTTTTAGAATATTGAGAGCAGAAGATTGACGCATAAACCTAGACCAATTAACAAAAGATGAAAAAGGCTCAATAACCGGCTTTGAGACGACAAGGAGCCAAATGTTTGGCAGCAATTATAACAGCTACGCACGCTTTGCAAACCATTTTAACGAAGCAACCTTAACAAACCAAAAGTTATGCAAACATAAAACTATTATTATTAAAAGTTGCTATCGCTCTCCGCAAAAGCTCAGTACGATATGAAGATAGCGATAGCTAGAATCAGGAAGATTAACTCACTATAAAAAGGAAAGCTTCATGTTATATGATACCCCTAATACCAAAAATAGCCCTGTTCAATTCCGTGACAAATATGATAATTTCATTAATGGCGAGTGGACCGCGCCTGCCGATGGTGAATACTTCGACAACCCAAGCCCCATCGATGGCAAAACCATCTGCCAAGTAGCACGCTCAAAAGAAGCTGACATCGAAAAAGCGCTCGATGCCGCACACGCAGCAAAAGACGCTTGGGGCAAAACCAGCGTCACTGAACGTGCTAATCTGCTGCTAAAAATAGCGGATAAAATGGAAGCAAATTTGGAAGCGATCGCTATCGCCGAATGTTATGAGAATGGCAAAGCAGTACGCGAAACTTTAGCTGCTGATATTCCTCTAGCAATTGATCATTTTCGCTATTTTGCTAGCGCCATTCGCGCGCAAGAAGGCGGCATCAGTCAGATTGACGAAGACACCGTCGCTTACCACTTCCATGAACCGCTAGGCGTCGTCGGCCAAATTATCCCCTGGAACTTCCCTATTCTGATGGCAGTATGGAAGCTTGCCCCTGCCCTTGCCGCTGGTAACTGTGTGGTCCTAAAGCCCGCTGAGCAAACGCCTGCCTCTATTTTATTTATGCTGGAAACCATTGGCATCGCTGACATTTTGCCAAAAGGCGTTCTCAACGTGGTGAATGGTTTCGGCGTCGAAGCCGGTAAACCGCTGGCCTCTAATCCGCGTATCAATAAAGTCGCCTTCACTGGCGAGACCACTACTGGTCGCCTGATTATGCAGTACGCTAGTGAAAACATCATTCCAGTCACCTTGGAGCTGGGCGGTAAAAGCCCTAATGTCTTCTTCGCTGACGTTATGGATGAGGATGATGACTTCTTGGATAAAGCGGTTGAGGGCTTAGTGATGTTTGCACTCAATCAAGGCGAAGTCTGTACTTGTCCCTCACGCGCGCTGGTGCATGAGAGCATCTATGATGAGTTTATCAAGCGCTGCATCGAGCGCGTCAAAGCCATCAAAATGGGTAATCCGCTCGATACTGACACTATGATAGGCGCGCAAGCCAGCTCCGATCAGTTAGAAAAAATCTTATCCTATCTCGATATCGGTAAAAAAGAAGGCGCGAAAGTCTTGGTCGGCGGTGAGCGCGCCAAACACGACGGCGATATCGCCGATGGTTACTATGTACAGCCGACTATCTTTGAGGGCACTAACGACATGCGCGTGTTCCAAGAAGAAATCTTTGGTCCGGTACTCGCGGTTACGACCTTTAAAGACGATGAAGAAGCGATGAGTATCGCTAACGATACGTTATACGGTCTTGGCGCTGGCGTATGGACTCGTAGCGTACACAAGGCTTATCGTTTCGGTCGCGGTATTCAAGCAGGACGCGTTTGGACCAACTGCTATCACGTCTACCCTGCGCATTCAGCCTTTGGTGGTTATAAGCAGTCCGGTATTGGCCGCGAGAATCATCTGATGATGCTCGATCACTATCAGCAAACCAAAAACATGCTGGTCTCTTATAGTCCTAAAGCGATGGGCTTCTTTTAATCTCATCATTTAACGCGCTTTATGATAACTATCTTAGAGCGCAACTTTAATGCTCCACAAGCATTAAACCTAAAGTGCCATAACAAGGAGTCATGCCATGACTGATAAAATGAAAGCGGCCGTTCTACACGAATTCGGTCAGCAATTACAAATAGAAGAAGTGGACATCCCAACCCCAGGTGCAGGCGAGATTGTTGTCAAAATGCAAGCTTCTGGTGTTTGTCATACCGATTTACACGCTATTGAAGGCGATTGGCCAGTCAAACCTAGTCCACCATTTATCCCTGGACACGAAGGCGTTGGTATTATCACGGCTGTCGGGGATAATGTCCATCATGTCAAAGAAGGCGACCGTGTCGGTGTGCCTTGGCTATACTCAGCCTGTGGTCATTGCACCCATTGTTTAGGCGGTTGGGAAACCTTATGCTTAAAACAAGAAAACTCGGGCTATTCGGTCAACGGTAGCTTTGCTGAGTACGTACTAGCTGATGCCGAATACGTTGGTATTATTCCTGAAAGCGTGGACTCTGTAGAGATTGCCCCTGTCTTGTGCGCAGGTGTCACTGTCTATAAAGGCCTAAAAATGACGGATACCAAGCCTGGTGATTGGGTAGTGGTTTCAGGTATCGGCGGCCTCGGTCACATGGCGGTACAGTATGCTGTGGCTATGGGACTTAACGTTGCTGCGGTCGATATCGATGATGAAAAGCTAGCGTTCGCCGAAAAACTCGGTGCCAAAGTCACTGTTAATGCCAAAAACACAGATCCTGGCGAGTACCTACAACAGGAAATCGGCGGCGCTCATGGCGTGCTAGTCACAGCGGTATCCTCTACAGCGTTTGAGCAAGCACTAAGCATGTTGAGACGTGGTGGTACTTTGGTCTGTAATGGTCTACCTACAGGCGACTTCCCAGTTTCTATCTTTGATACGGTACTAAATGGCATTACTATTCGCGGCTCAATTGTCGGTACACGTCTCGATCTGCAAGAGTCGTTAGATATGGCGGCTAAAGGCAAAGTGAAAGCGACCGTTGCCGCTGAACCACTCGAGAATATCAATGATATCTTCGATCGTATGCGTGATGGCAAGATCGAGGGTCGTATTGTGATTGACTATGCAATGTAGTGATTAACAGGTAGCATTGCGATGTTATATCAGTATTGCTATCACTTGTCATTGAAACTCTAAAAAATGGTCGTATTGTTTTTGATGCCATACTATTAATAGTATGACTAAGAACAATGCGACCTTTTATGTTATGACAGGAAAATTTTGGAAAATCTTAACTAAAAGACAAGGAGTACACTATGAAACTCTCAGCAACAGAGTCTTGCGTTGAATTAATCGAACTCTTAAAGTCCAAGCATGGTGACTTGATGTTCCATCAATCAGGGGGCTGCTGCGATGGTAGCTCGCCAATGTGCTATCCGCGAGGTGAGTTCAAAACTGGCGCTCAAGATGTGCTCATCGGTGAGCTAGCGGGCTGTCCGTTTTATATGGGTAAAGCGCAGTACAAGCTATGGCAACATACTGACTTAACTATCGATGTGGTCGATGGTCGCGGCGCCAGCTTCTCATTAGAGATACCTGAAGGCAAACGCTTTATCGTGCGCTCTGAGGTGTGTACGGTGGATTAATATCTTAAATTATCTCTCATTCTTATTATTATTCACTACCCCTCGGCACTTAGGAAACTGGCTACAACCATAAAATGTCTGACCTTGACGCGCGCTTTTTTTGGCAACCCGCTGAACCATCTCACTCTGACATTTTGGACAAATAACAACGGGATCAGTAACGACTGGATCTTCAGCTGTCTTAACTGCTGCAACTGTATTCATTTCAGCTTGAGTTTCGATGTGAGCTTCAGATACTGGCCATTCAAACGGTGTGATATAAAAAACCTCTTCTTCTATAGCATTAGGCGCTACAAAAGGCTCATCGGCTTTTACGGTCTGACCTGACCAGCCTGCAACTTCCCTGCTCTGTAACGTATCTGTTTTATTAGGTTTAGTAGACATTTTTTGTCTATGAGAAACTTCTACTTCATCTTTGGACTGTGAGGCAGAAAGTGGTTTAGAAGTTGAATTTTTTGAGCTACTGCTATGCTTGTCTTTGAGATAAGCTTTGTGCGCTCTATTCGTTCGCCAAGATTTACTAAAGCGGTTATTCTCAATCTGCTCTACAATCAACTTAACCTCATCTTCGGTTAAAATAACTTCCTGCTTTTTCTTCACATAAGACGCCATACCGCTAGTTAAGACGTTTTCAGGCAAAGTATCACGAGTTTTTAGCTCACATTCCCCAATGAATGCAATTATCGAATGAAAGTAGCTTAACTCTAAATCAAGTAAATCCGCTAAGGTCTTTATATGTAGATAATTTTGTCTGAGTGGATTTTGGAATTTGTACTTGCGACCATTTGCAAAGGCTTGCGTCCACTGGCGCTGCTTCTCATTACCATATATCCAGCCTTTATAGTTTTTGGTTTCGATGACAAAGATGCCGTGTACCGAGACGATCACATGATCAATCTGAGTACTACCACCATTTGCAAGTGGCAAGGTTATATTATTTAGCCGATGATAAACCTCTTTATCAAGCTTAAGCCACATAGCGACGTTGATAACGGTCTCACCGAGGATACCTTTAAAGCTGGACATCATAGACATCGTTTTTATCTCTACTTATCAGTATAAAGCGCTTGAATAAAACCTTAATAATACAACATAAGTGAACCGCCCCGACTTTATCGGAGAGTGTTTTACTTGAGTCAGGCAGCAATGCCTGACAGGGTTAAATTATCATAAT